>NZ_LSKG01000135.1:0-9962 GCF_001557005.1 Sphingomonas sp. CCH15-F11
ACCACGGCCTCAGGCTGCGCACCATGCGCCTGCCCGACCTGTTCCAGGACCAGGACAAACCCGAACGCCAGTACGACCTCGCAAAACTCAACGCACAACACATCGTCGATACCGTCCTCAAGGCGCTGCAGTGGAACGAGAACGCGATCGAACAGGATGCGCGCGCCTGATCCTAGGCGGACGGGCGACGCGGCGCTGACGACCGAGGAAGAAATGATCGACGGCTGGCGCGAATCCCAGCCCCACGGGGGGATCAGGTCGCGCTGACCAGCAATTTGTCGATCTTGCGCCCGTCCATGTCGACGATTTCGAAGCGCCAGCCCTGCTCGACGAAATGGTCGCCCTCCTCGGGCAACCGCTTGAGCACGGCCAGCGCGAGCCCCGCCACCGTTGCGAAATCGCGATCCTCCGGCAGGTCGAGGCCGATGCGTTCGGCAAAGGCGTCGGCGGGCATCTGGCCCGACACGAGCAGCGATCCGTCCTCGCGCTCGTGGACGCCGGGGGTTTCGCCGGGGTCATCGGCGTTGAACTCGCCGGCGATCGCCGCGAGCAGATCGGCGGGCGTCACCACGCCTTCGAAATGGCCGTATTCGTCATGGACGAAGCCCATGGCGACGTCGGCCCGGCGCAGCGCGCCCAGCGCGTCCATCGCGTCGACCTGATCGGGCAGCACCGGCGCGGACCGCGCCAGCCGCCTGAGGTCGATCGCCTCGCCGCGCATCAGCGCCCCGACGATGTCGCGCGCCTGGACGACGCCGACGACCGAATCGATCGACCCTTCGGCAACCGGCAGGCGGGTGTGCGGCGTCCGCAGCAGCGCCGCGCGCAGCCCTTCGGCATCCAAGTCGACGTCGAGCCAGTCGACGTCGGTACGCGGAGTCATCACCTCGCGCACCGGCCGGTCGGCCAGCCGCACCACGCCCGAGATGATCGAGCGCTCATGCTCCTCGATCACGCCCGATTTGTGCGCTTCGGCGACGAGCACCTGAAGCTCCTCCGCGGTCACGCGGTTCTCGGCCTCGCGGCTCAGACCGATCGCGCGGAAGACGAGCGAGGTCGTCGAATCGAGCACCCAGACGATCGGCGCAGTCGCCACCGCCAGCCAGCGCATCGGCAGCGCAACCAGCGCCGCGATCGGCTCCGGCGCGCGCAGCGCGAACTGCTTGGGGACGAGCTCGCCGATCACCAGCGAGGCATAGGTGGTCAGGCCGATGACGATCGTGAACGCGATCACCTCGGCCGCCTCATGCTCGATCCCCAGCCGCTCGATGCGCAGCGCGACGGGCAGGCCGAGGCTGGACCCCGAATAGGCGCCCGCGATGATGCCGATCAGCGTGATCCCGATCTGCACCGTCGACAGGAACTTGCCCGGATCCTCCGACAGCTTGAGCGCGGCGGCCGCACCCCGGCTGCCGCCGCGCGCCATCGCCTCCAGCCGCGCCGGGCGCGCGGACACGATCGCGAGTTCGGACATCGCGAACACGCCGTTCAGCGCGACGAGCGCCAGGATGATCGCAACATCCAGCCAGGGAAATGAAGGGAGGGTTTCCATCAGCGTTGGTCCCATCCCCTTAGCGCCAACCGGCCTCCTTTCACAACCGGTTCAGCTGGCGGCGTTCAGCACGCGATTCGATCCGCTGCCGGAACAACGGCGTCGGTCCGATGGTTCTGCAGTGCAAGAGCGATTGTTCAGGAGGAAAGTATGAAGTTCACATCCCGTCTGATGGGTGCGGCCGCGGTCGCCACGCTGACGCTCACCACCGCATGCGTCACCGATCCGGTGACCGGCGAGCGTCGCGTGTCGAAGGCCGCGATCGGCGGCGGCGGCGGCGCGCTCGCCGGCTATCTGCTCGGCGACCTGGTCGGCGGGCGGCGCGACCGGACCGAGAAGATCGTCGGGGCGGGCATCGGCGCGCTCGCGGGCGCGGGGATCGGCGCCTATATCGACCGGCAGGAGCGCGAGCTGCGTGCCCGTACCGCGGGCACCGACGTGCAGGTGACGCGCAACGGCGACGAGCTGCTGCTCAACCTGCCCTCGGGCATCACCTTTGCGACCGACAGCGCCAACATCCAGCCCGAATTCCGCGGCACGCTCAACGAAGTGGCGAGCGTCCTCGCGCAATATGAGCAGACCTATATCGACGTCTACGGCCACACCGATTCGACCGGGACCGACAGCTACAACCAGGCGCTGTCCGAACGCCGTGCGCGGTCGGTCGCCGACTATCTGGCTACCCAGGGCGTGAAGAGCGCGCGCATCGGCACGCGCGGCTTCGGCGAAACTCAGCCCGTCGCCAGCAACGATACCGAGGCCGGCCGCAGTGAGAACCGCCGCGTCGAAATCAAGATCGTGCCGATCACCGACACCAGCGCCGGCTGATCCCGCGTGTCGCCCCGGTGCAATCCCGCACCGGGGCAGACCCGCGAGCCTAATCGGCGGTGATGCGATAGTCCGAAACGCGGCCATCCGCACCCAGCTTGATCACCAGCCACGCATGATCGACCGATGTGTAGCTGGCCGGGCCAAGGACATAGATCATGTCCCACCCTTCCCACTTGTCCGTTCGCGTCGACTCACCGAGCAACCGAACGACGTCGTTGCGGTGCATTCCGGCTAAAGGATGTTGCCGGATCAGCGCGTCGACCATGTCCGCGCGCGCACGGGTGGTCAGATCCGCCCCCTTCCATTTCGCGGAATCGAATTTGTCGCCAGGTGTGCAGCAAGCGAGCAGGAGCAGCGCCACCATGTGGCGCAGACCGCCGGGCCGCACACGTCGGGCAGTGTTGGCCCCGACGCTCATCGCCTCGCCTCGAAGAAACGCCGGAGCAGGTCGGCCGCCTCGGCTTCGCCAAGTCCGGCATAGACTTCCGGCCGGTGGTGGCAGGTCGGCTGGTTGAAGAAGCGCGGCCCGTGTTCGACCGCACCGCCCTTTGGATCGGGCGCGGCGTAGTAGAGCCGCGCGATGCGGGCATGCGCGATCGCCCCGGCGCACATCGCGCAGGGCTCCAGCGTCACCCACAGGTCGCAATCGTCGAGCCGGTCGCGCGCCAGCAGCGTGGCGGCGGCGCGGATTACCCGGATTTCGGCGTGGCCGGTCGGGTCATGCGCCCCGCGCGGGGCATTCGCCGCGGTCGCGATGACCTCGCCCCGATGCACGATCGCCGCGCCGACGGGGATATCGCCCCGTCGCGCGGCGTCATCGGCGGCGTCGAGCGCGGCGCGCATCGGCGGGGGCAAGGGGAACATCGTCTTCCCTATGCCGCCCACCGTGGCTTTGCGCCAGCCCGCGCCGGGCGCGGCCGTCCCGCCTTATTCGGGCGCGCGATCGGACTTTTCGGCCTGTTCGACCTCGACCACCGGAACCTCGATCGTCCGGTTGACCGTGCGGACGTCGACATCGCCGACATCGACGTCGAATTCGGGGGCCTGACCACCCTCGACCTTGATTTCGGGCACTTTGGTGTCCGCGGTCTGGTCGATATTCATCATGCCGGTCGCCAGCAGGATCACCACGCCGATCACCAGGATCGCCACCAGAATCAGGAATCCGCGCATCATCCACCTCTTTTCCATTTGTTTCAGTGCCGAGTCGAACGCGCCGGCAGGGCCAAGGGTTGCGTCGGCCGGACAATGCAACCGCGTCCGGGCGGTTGACGCGGCGGCACTTTGTCGATAATCGCGCCCACTTTCCGGGGCTCGGGCCCCGCCAGACCGAAATCAGGAACGAATCATGTCGCGCATTTGCGAGCTGACCGGCAAGGGTCGCCAGGTGGGTCACAATGTGTCCCACGCCAACAACAAGACGAAGCGCACTTTCCTGCCCAACCTGCAGAATGTGACGCTGATCTCCGACGCGCTGGAGCGTTCGGTCAAGCTGCGCGTGTCGACCCACGGCCTGCGCTCGGTCGAACATGTCGGTGGCCTCGACAACTGGCTGATCAAGACCAGCGACGACGACCTGTCGCTGCGCGCGCGCCGCCTGAAGCGCGACGTCGCGCGCAAGCTGTCGGCGTCCAAGGCCGCCTAATCCACCAGCCGGAATTTCAGCAGCAGCGTCTGCTGGAGCCAGGACTGATTGTCGTCGGACGCGATCCACAGGATGGTCGCATCGCCTTCGCGCGTCGCGGCGATGGCTTCGAAATTTTCGTGGCGCACGGGCGGCTCGAACCGCGCGATGATGCGGCCGGTCAGCGTCGCGCCCGGACGTAGCGCCGAACCGTCGATCACCGTCAGCACCGCCGTGAAGAAGTCGGGCGCGCCGACCCGGCGGTTGAGAATCGCGATCCGCCCGTCGGGAAGCTCGGTCGCATCGGTCGGGCTGAAACCGGCCGGCGGGCGATAGCGCCAGCGATCGGCGCGGGTGCCGGGCGCGACCGGATCGCCATTGAATAGAATCGCGGCGCGTTCGATGCCGGGTCCGCGCGCTCGATCCTCGGGCCAGCGCGTGTTTTCCGCGATCACGATGAACCGCCCGTCGCGCAGCCGCGCCATCGATTCGGGCCCACCATTGGTCGACCATGGCCGCATGAGCGCCGGGACGACCTGGCCGGTCGCGCGCGCCAGCTGCCCTTCATAGCGCCAGATCTGATTGGTCCGTTCGAACGCGACCCAGGCGGTGCCGGTCGCCGGGTCGCGCGCCATCGCCTCCGAATCGCGGCTTTCCTTGGGCCAGCCGGTGCCAGGCCCCTGCGACAGCACTCCGAACCGGGCACTGTGCGGGCGCAGGTCGCTGCCCATGCGGAACCGGATGAACGTCGATCCGTCGGCAAGCAGCGTAAACCGGTCACCCGCCACCGTCATCGCGGAGAAGCCGCCAAAGGCGGGGTCGTTGCCGCGCAACCGCAGCCCCCCCAGATATTCGAGCGCGCCGAGATCGCACCGCGCGGGGCTGTCGGGGTAGAGCGCAACGCGTTCGGCGCGCAGCACCGGTCGCGCGCCGAACAGCGGCAGGCGTTCGCGGCCCGACCAGGTCGGCACGCCCGCCAGAATGAGGAAGATGACGACAAGAACGCGACGCATCCCGCGCCTTCGCACCACCCACGCGGATTATTCAAGGGCATGATGCCGCCCCGCGAAGCTGAACCGCGCATAACGAGCGCATTCAGGATCGCCTCAGCGCGACTCGCGCATAACGCTTTCATCGACGGCGGATGGACCTGGTTCCGGCGCCGGCACGATCGAAACGTGAAGTGACGAGGAGATTTGAAATGCTGAACAAGCTGATGCTCGCCGGCGCCGCGTTCGCGATGGGTGCCACTGCTCTGGTCCCCGCCGCGCCCGCCATGGCGCTTGACCGCGACGGCTATTATGGCCGCGGCTACGACGACGGCTATGGCTATCGCGACTATCGCCGCGACCGCCGCGACTGGCGCCAGGACCGCCGCTACTATCGTAACAATTACCGCAACAACTATCGCTGCCGCGACAATGGCACCGGTGGTCTGGTGGTCGGCGCGATCGCCGGCGGCCTGCTCGGCAACGAAGTCGCCGGGCGTGGCGACCGGGCGGTCGGCACCATCCTGGGCGGCGCGGTTGGCGCGCTGGCCGGACGCGCGATCGACCGGGCCGACCGTCCGCGCGGTTGCCGCTGATCCTTCGATCCCTCGGGTAGCGTAGCGAGGGCGGGGGCCGGTTCCTTCGGGGGCCGGCCCCTTTTATTATGTCACAAGCAAGGACGGCGACGGCAAAGCCGCCGCGTCGTCGGTCGGGAGCCGGCTGGCTCCCGCCGGCCGTGACGGGCACTGCGCTGCCGCGCACCGGCGCGGTCCGCGGCGCGCGACCCGCCTCCGCCCGTCAATACATATGCTGGCCGCCGTTGATCGACAGCGTCGACCCCGTCACGAAGCCCGCATCGTCCGAGCACAGGAATGCCACGCCGCGCGCGATTTCATGCGCCTGGCCCAGCCGCCCGACGGGAATCTTGGCGACGATCTTTTCCAGCACGTCGGCGGGCACGGCCGCCACCATGTCGGTATCGATATAGCCCGGTGCGATCGCGTTCACGGTGACGCCGAACTTCGCGCCTTCCTGGGCCAAGGCCTTGGTAAAGCCGTGGATGCCCGATTTCGCAGCCGCGTAGTTGACTTGGCCATATTGCCCGGCCTGGCCGTTGATCGACCCGATATTGACGATGCGGCCCCATTTGCGCTCGCGCATCCCGGCAAAGGTCGCCTTGGCCATGTTGAAGCAGCCGCCCAGATTGGTATCGATCACTTCCTTCCACGCCTGATAGCTCATCTTCATCAGCGTGCCGTCGCGGGTGATGCCGGCATTGTTGACGACGATGTCGACGGGCCCCAGCTCCGCCTCGACGCGCTTCACGCCCTCGATACAGGCGTCGTGGTCGGCGACGTCCCACTTGTAGACCTTGATGTTGTTGCGCGCGGCGCACGCTTGGGCACGCTCGTCATTGCCGGCATAGTTCGCCGCCACCGTGATTCCTTGTGCGGCGAGCGCGCAGCTGATCGCCTCGCCAATCCCGCGCGTCCCGCCCGTTACGATCGCTACCCTCGACATCCTCGACACTCCTTGCTGGTGTTTGACCCACGGTTAGGCGGGTCGCACCCAGCCTTCAAGCTCGCGCGCGATCAGATGGCGCAACAATTCGATGCCGCCCGGCGACGCGTTGAGGCAGGGCAGATAGGCGAAATGGGTGCCGCCCGCTTCCTCGAACTGCTCGCGCCCGCGGATCGACAGCTCCTCAAGCGTCTCCAGACAATCGGCCGAAAAGCCGGGCGCGAGGATCGCGACCTTGCGCTTGCCGGCTTTTGCCAGCTCGACGAGCGTGTCGTCGGTCGGCGGGCCGAGCCATTCGGCCGGGCCGAACCGCGACTGGAACGCCACGGTCAACGGCCGTCCGAGCGCCTCGCTCAGCAGCCGCGCGGTCTTCTGGCACTGGCAATGATAGGGGTCGCCGAGGTCGAGCGTGCGGCGCGGCATGCCGTGAAAGCTGGCGATGATCGTGTCGGGCACGAAATCGAGCGCGGCCAGCCCGGCCTCCACCGATACCCTGAGCGCGTCGATATAGGCGGGGTCGTCGTGATAGGGCGGCAGCGTGCGCAGCGCCGGCTGCCAGCGCAGCTTCATCAGCTCGGCGAACACCTTGTCATTGGCGGTCGCGGTCGTCGCCGCGCAATATTGCGGATAGAGCGGCGCGATCAGGATGCGCTGGCACCCGGCTTCGCGCATCGCCGCCAGCCGCTCCGCGATCGACGGCCGGCCATAGCGCATCGCCCAGTCGACCGTCACATCGGCCCCGAACGCGCCCTGCAGCGCCGCCGCCTGATCGCGGGTGATGACCGCCAGCGGCGAGCCGTCATCGGTCCATACCGCGCGATAGGCCTCCGCCGACTTGCGCGGCCGGGTGTTGAGGATCAGCCCGCGCAGGATCGGCTGCCACGCGATCGGCGGCAGCTCGACGACGCGGCGGTCGGACAGGAACTCGGCCAGATAGCGTTTGACCGCGCGCGGGCTGGGATCGTCGGGGGTGCCGAGGTTGATCAGCAGCACGCCGATGCGCGGACGGAGGACCGGGGGATGATCGGGCGGCAAGGTCATTCGCTTTCGCTCAACAGGGGAAGGCGGCGGATCCGGGTGCCGGTCGCCGCGACCAGCGCGTTGGCGATGGCGGGGGCGACCGGCGGCACCGCCAGCGTGCTGACCCCGCCGGGATCCGCATTGCTCTCGATCAGTTCGATCGACAGTTCGGGCATGTCGGCCAGCGTCGGCAGCCGCATTTGGGCAAAGCCGCGCACATCGGCGAGATTCTCGGTAAATCCGGTCGCGCCGCCAATCGCGGCGGCCATGCCGAAGATCAACCCGCCCTCGATCTGCTGGCGGACCAGGTCCGGATTGATCATCCGCCCGCAATCGACCGCGGCGATCAGCCGGTCGACCTTGATCCCGCCGCCGGTGGGCCGCGCTTCGGCCAGCACCGCGATGTAGGATCCGTGCGCGGCATGGGTGGCGACGCCCTGGCCGCTGCCCGGAATCCCGCCCTGCCACGCGCCCAGGCTGGCGACGACCGACATGCAACGCACCATCCGCGCCTCGGCCGCCAGCATCGTCGTGCGAAAGCTGATCGCCTCGACATTGGCGACATGCGCGAGTTCATCGACGAAGCATTCGTTGAAGAAGCAGGTATAGGCGTGCGCGCCCGACCGCCATTCGCCGACCGGCACGCCGATATCGGCCGGATGGTGGTCGATCGCCAGATTGGGGATGGCGTAAAGCGGCCGCGCGCCCGCCACCGCCGCCGCATCGCCGCTGCGCCCCAGGCTGCCGCGCCAGCCCGCTTCCCCGCCGTTGAGCCGCGCCTCGAGCTCGCGGCCGATCGAAGGTGCGGCGATCTTGGCAAGCCAGCCGGTGACGCTGCCGCCGGGCTGGACGCGCGCGCTCAGGCGGGCGAGCGCGGGCGGGCGATAGCGATCGTGCAGGCAGTCCTCGCTGCGCGACCAGGTCAGCTGGACCGGCTTGTCGACCGCGCGCGCGATCAGCGCGGCCTGGACACCCACGTCGGGCTCCAGCTTGGCGCCGAACGATCCGCCCGCCATGGTGACGTGCAGCGTCACCGTATCGGCATCGACGGCACAGGCGCGCGCGATCGCCGCGCGGGCGAGCGCGGGTGCCTGGCTCGGCATCCACACCGTCGGCCGTCCGTCGCGCCAGACCGCGGTCGCGCTCATCGGCTCGATCGCGGCGTGCAGTCCCGGTGCGGCCAGATATTCGGCGCTGACGATCGATGCCCCGCGAAAGGTGGCGGCAAGGTCGCCCATGGACGCCATGCGCGTGCCCTCACCCGCGATCGCGGTGCGCAGCGCGGCCGCGATGCTGTCCGAATTGACGATGCCGCCGCGCGTTTCAAAGCGCGGGGCGAGCGTGTCGAGCGCGCGATTGGCCGCCCACCAGCTTTCCGCCACCGCCGCGACCCAGCCGGGCTGTTCGACGATGCCGACCACCCCGCGCAGCCGCTCGGCCGCCGCGCGGTTGATCCGCACCAGCCGCGTGTCGCCGATCGGCCCCTGGCGGATCGCGGCGAACACCATGCCGGGCAGGCGGATGTCAGCAGCGAAATTGGCGGCGCCGTCGACCTTTGCCGGGGTGTCGAGCCGGGGCAGCGACTGGCCGGTCAGCCGTGGGCCCTCGCTGCGCAGGGGCAGTGCCTCGGGCACGCGGTGCTCTGCCGCTTCGGCAGCCAGTTCGGCGAAGCGCAGCCGTTGCCCGTCGCGCATGACGAACCCGTCGGCGGTGGCGCAGGATTCCCAGTCGCCGCCCCAGCGCGCCGCCGCCGCCTTGCACAGCATGACGCGCGCGGCCGCGCCCGCCTCGCGCAGCGGCGCTTCGAACGCGCGCACCGATGTCGATCCCGCGGTCAGCATGAGCGCCACATCGGCGTGCCGCGCGGGTTTGGTGCCGAACAGGGCCTGCGCACCCTCGGGATTGGCATAAAGGGGGTGCAGCGGTGCCGGCTCGACACCGACGGTGCGCCAGTCGGCACCGAGTTCGTCGGCCAGGATCTGGGGCAGCGCGGTATAGACCCCCTGCCCCAGCTCCGCCTGGGGCACGGCGACGGTCACCTGCCCGGTTTCCGCGATCTTCAGCCACGCACTGAACAGCGTCTCGTCCTCCCCCACCGGCAGGTTGGGGAGGTAGCGGCGCGGCCACAGCCACCACGCGACCACCAGCCCGACGCCCGCGCCGCCGCCGATCATCAGGCGCCGCCGGCTGATCCGGGGCGATTTGGCCATTTGGTCCGCCATCGCACCCGGCCTTAGTGCGCTTGCCCGCAATTGGAAACATGACCTGACGTCCCGCAAACGCGGCATCGACCGGGTCGATGCGCAAAGTCGATTGCGATCCGCGCGCAAGCGACGCACAATCGCGGCGATGCATCCGCACGCAACGCGCCCGCCGCTGCCTGCCGACCGCGCCGTCCGCGCGGCACCCGCCATATCGGCGGCCG
>NZ_LSKG01000136.1:0-52054 GCF_001557005.1 Sphingomonas sp. CCH15-F11
GCACGGCGAAGCCGACGACCCCTTTGCGCTGCCCGCCCCGGATCGGGCGCGGGCAGCGCAAAGGGGTCGTCGGCTTCGCCGTGCAGCGGCGCGGGGGTGAACGGCTCGGCCGGGAAAGGCGCCTCGGCAAAGACATCGCTCTCGGGCGGCGGCAGCGGGGCGGGCGCGAACGGGTCGCCCGCGGGCAGCGGCATCGGCGCGAACGGGTCCGCGCCGCTTGCAGCAGCTCCGCCGGGCGGCGCGATCGCCCAGTCCTCCGGAATGCCGAAATCGGTCGGCGGCGGAAGCGGATCGGCCATGATCGGCCGGGCGAAGGCGTTGCCGAGCGGACCGGCAAAGCCGAAATCCTCGGGCGGCGGCGCGGACTGCGCCGCGCCGGCCAGCGGCGTGGGCGAAAAGCCCAGGAAATCGTCCATCGCGTTGCCGAGGAACTCGTGCACCTCTGCCTGGCGCTGCGCACTGCCCCACACCGGATCGACCGGGGTGTCGAACCACGCGTCGGGCTGGCCCAGGCCCGACGGACTCGCGGGCAGCGGCGGGGGTGGAGCGGGCATCAATGCCATGCCGGCACCGGCGGCTTCGGTCGCGACGGTGATGACGAAATCGCCGATCAGTAGGCGGTCGTTGGCGCGGATCGCCACGGGCAGTTGCGGCGCGATCCGTCCGTCGGGGCGGTTGAGCGCGACGCCATTGGTGCTGGTGTCGATGACGAACAGGTCGAGGCCGAGCGCCGAGATCGTGCAATGTTCGCGCGAGATATGACCGTGTTCGTCGGGCAGCACCCAGTCGCACGTCTTCGCGCTGCGCCCGACCTTGATCTGGCCGGCGTCGAGCTGGCGCCGGTCGATAAAGGTTCCGGGCGGGTCGGTCGCCCTGGCAAGCAACAACGTCCACATGATGACGGATCAGCCCCCCGCCAGCCGCGCGCGGACCGACGCCTGGGCGGTTCGACCAACGTCCCCCTTCATCAACGCCAGCCCGATTTCGAGGAAATCGCCCAGCGACACGCGGCCGCTGAGCGCCGGCTCGAGCGTCAGCAGCAGCAGCGCGGTCCGCGTCGCGACTCCGGGCAGATGCGGTGCAGGCGGTACCGGTTGCTGCCCGCGCGGCGCGATCGATGCGCCGCTCCAATAGGCCGCCATCGCGGCCCAGCCGGGCGCGAGGTCGAGGTTGCAGCGATCGGCCGCCTCGCCCGCGCGCTCGGCATCGACCGGCGCGGTGCTCTGGACCCAGTGTTCGGCGACCTCGACCGCAGCGAGATCCTCCGCACGCGCCGCCAGATCGGGCAGCAGCCGGACCGCGAGGCATGCCCACCACGCCGCCTGGCGATGCGGCAGGATCATGGTGAGCGCATAGACCGCGTCGCGGTAATTGCCCGTGGCGGCGAGCGCCGCGATCAGTCGTTCAGGTCCCGTCGCCCCGGCCAGCACCGCACGGCCAGCGGGGGACAGATTGGCCTTCTGCTCCAGCTCCACACGCTGATAGCGCAACGCGATGACGGGCGTGCTCGCCATGTCAGTTGATCATCACTATGCCGCCCTTGAGCGTCAGCATCGCATCGGCGGTGACGTCGGTCTTGGGCGCTTTCAGGGCGGCGGTCGCGCCCCCGGACATATCGAGCTGGGCCTCGGCCTTGATCGTGATCTTCACCGCCTTGATCTCGATTCCCGTGGGCGTCATCGTGATCGTCGAGCTGCCGACCTTGAGCTCGATTTCCTGCTTCGATTCCAGCAGGCTCTTCTGCTGCACGGTGACGGTGCGGGTCTTGGCGATGTCGGTCGTCTGCTTGCCGTCGATCTTGACCGTGCGATCGCGCGTCACGGTGAGCGACTGGTCGCGCTCCACCGCCAGCGTCTGGTCGCGCTTGACTGTGCCCCAGTCGTCATTGTCGATCAGCCGGCGATAGTCGCGGCCGGTGTAGAGATAGATCTCCTCGGCACCGTCCTTGTCCTCGAACCGGAATTCCTGGGTGATCCCGCCGTTTTTCTCCGTGACCGAGCGCCAGCCGCTCTGTGTCTTGGCCGAAGCGGGATCGAACGGATAGGGCTGGGACGGCGTGTAGACCGTGCCGGAGATGAACGGCAGATCGGGATTGCCGTAGAGAAAGTCGATGATCACCCGCGTGCCGATGCGCGGAAAGAATTGCGCGCCGTGCGTCGAATGGGCCCATTGCTGCTGGACGGGCAACCAGACGAATTTGGGGAGCGCACCGCCATAATCCCGCGCGGTCGCGATTTCGACGGGAACGCGGCTCTGGTCGTCGATGACGATCTCGCCCTTGGCCGAGCTTTCGTCCGCGACCGTGCCGAGCAGGGGGCCGGGCGCGTTGCGCTGGGGCGCGCCGACCGGCGGGCGGAACACCCGGGTCGCGTCGATCGCAGTGAACTGGTTCGAATAGCTGCCCTTGCCGCCATCCTGCAGCATCCACGGATCGCGCGCGGAATGGGTGACCGAGGTGAATGCCAGCCGGTCTGGCAGCGCACCGTCGCTTTGCGTGACCTTCACGCGTCCCCCGGCCATGAAGTCGCAGCGCGACGACATGCCGGTCACCTGGTCCGCGCTCTGCCCGACGCCATCGATGTGATAGGCGGAGCGGGCGTTCACGCCGGCCTGCGCCACCGATTCGAACCCGATCGAATGCAGCCCGTGCGGATAGACCGCGCCCCATGACGGGGCGGCGCTGCCCGCCTTGGTAAAGGGTTCGTCGAGCTTGTTGACGTTGACGCCGTGATGCTTGTGCTTGCGCGGCCCCGCGCGATATTCGCGCGCGACGGCGGGCATCGCCTTTAGCGACTGTTCGTGATCCATCGACACGTCGCCGCCCGCCACGTCGACATAGTCGGCGGACTTGTTGGCCAGCACCATCTTGTGCCGGAAGGTGCCCGCGCCGCTGTCGTGCACGAAGAAATACATGATGCCGTCCTGCGCCAGCAGGCGGTCGAGGAAATCGAGCTCGCTCTCGTCATAGCGTACCGCATAGCCGCGCGCCGGCGGGTCCGGACTGACGCCCACCGACTTGGTCAGCCCGACGACATCGGCGGTCATCGCGGTGAAGATGTCGAGGCTGGTCTTGTCCTGGATGAAATGCGTTGCGCGCGCATAGCTGAGCGCGAAATAGGCCGGGCGCGCGGTCAGCAGGACCCGCATCCCCTCGGCACCCAGCGCCAGCCGCGCGGCATAGATGCGCCCGGCAAAGACGCGCGGCGGAAAGTCGCCGATCGAGATGTCGAACTCGACCAGCTTGCCGATCCACTGGGTCAGGTCGGGCCGCACTCCGGCGACCAGCTCCAGGCGATACTCGAACGGCTCGCTGATCGCCTCGCGTCCTTCAAAACCCAGCAGCTCGTAATTGGCCAGGTCGTCGGGAAGCGCGCGCAGATTGAGAAGATGGTCACCCATGCCAGGAGCCTTGCCCGCCCGTCAGACGCGGAAGCCGGCGGCCCCGGTGCGGGGCCGCCGATCCTCCGCGCAAGCCAGGGCGATCAGCCGACCTTGTTCTCGGCCAGCGAGTAGATCAGGTGGGTCGGGCTGCCGGTGTTGGTCGCATCGCGGCCGGTGAAGCACCAGTCGAACTTGGTGAAGTTCAGCGACAGCGACTCGCTCGGAAAATCGCCGCCCGACGACATGCTGAAGCCCGAGATGATGACTTCCTCGAGGCTGAGCGTCGCGTACGCGACCGATTCGCCCTTCGACGCGGCGGTGAACGAGATCTTGCCCTTCTTGATCACCTCACCCATCAGCAACTGCTTGAACAGCAGCTCGGACGACTTGTCGGTGACCTTGGTCGTCGTGATTTCGGACACGCTCGGCTCCGACGCGGTGCGGTCGCCGCCGCGCGGCGAGCTGACGCCGATGCCGGCACCCCATTGAAAGCTGTTCAGCTCGATCATTTCCTTGAACTTGTCGTCGGTCGAGCTGCCCTTGATGCCATCGAGTTCGAGATAGATTGCCACGTGCTGTTCCCTTCTTCATCCTCGGCGACACCGTGTCGCCTTGCCCTAAATTGCGGATCGGCGGCATGAATCATGGCGCGGCCCCGCGGTGATTGCGTTCACACCAGCGTGATCGAATAATCCTGCGTCTCGCTCGCGCTGACCCGGACCTCGGTCACTTCCTTGCCCTCGGCGCGCAGCTCCAGCAGCTGTCCGGCCAGATCGGCGAGCAGCCCGCGCTTCAGGATATTCTCGATATTGCGGGCACCGCTTTCGGTTTCGGTGCAGCGCTCGACCAGCTTGTCGAGCAGCGCGTCGTCCCAGCTGAAGCTGGCCCCGTAGCTGCCGATCACGCGCTTCTCGATCCGCTTCAGGCTGATCACCACGATCTCGCGAAGGATTTCGGGCCGCAGCGGGAAGAAGGGGACGGTGACGACACGTCCCAGAAACGCGGGCTTGAAATAATCGAGCAGGTCGGGGCGCAGCTGGGTCGCCAGCGCCTCGGGCTCGGGCAGCACCTCGACATTGCGGCACAGTTCCTCGATCGTATCGGTGCCGGCGTTGGACGTCATGATGATCAGCGTGTTCTTGAAATCGATGTCACGGCCTTGGCCGTCCTTCAGCATCCCCTTGTCGAACACCTGATAGAACACGTCCTGAACGCCGGGATGCGCCTTTTCCATCTCGTCGAGCAGGATGACCGAATAGGGCTTGCGCCGGACGGCTTCGGTCAGCACGCCGCCTTCGCCATAGCCGACATAGCCGGGCGCCGCGCCGACGAGCGTGGAGACCTTATGCTCCTCCTTGAACTCGCTCATGTTGATTGTCGTGACGTTCTGCTCGCCACCATAAAGCAGCTCGGCGAGCGCCAGCGCGGTTTCGGTCTTGCCGACGCCTGACGTGCCGCAGAACAGGAAGACGCCGATCGGCTTGCGCGGATCGGCCAGGCCCGCGCGCGCGGTGCGCACGGTCTGCGCGATCACGTCGAGCGCATAGTCCTGGCCCTTGATCCGGTTGGCGAGCTGGTCCTTGACGGTCAGCACCGAACGGATTTCGTCGCCGCCCATCCGGCCGACCGGAATGCCGGTCCACCCGGCCAGCACTTCGGCGACGACCTGGCGATCGACGACGTCATAGACCACCGGATGCTCGCCCTGCAGCGCGCGCAGCTTCGCCTGCGCCTCGCGCAGCTCGCCGACCTTGGCGTCATAATCGGCTGCGTCGGCCGCCATGCCGTCCAGCGCGACGCGTAGGTCGCCGACCGCCTTCACCGCCGCCAGTTCTTCCTGCCAGCGCGCCGATGCGGTCTCCTTTGCCGCCTCCAGCTCGCCCTTGCGCGCGGCGGCGGCCTCCAGCTTCTTGGCGACATCCACGCCCGAACGGCCCTCGCGCTCGAGCATCCGCACTTCGGACGCGAGCAGGCCAAGCTGGCGTTCCAGATCCTCGACCGACGGCGGCGTCGCCGCCTGGCTGATGCCGACCCGCGCGCACGCCGTGTCGAGCAGCGAAATCGCCTTGTCGGGCAATTGCCGCCCGGCGATGTAGCGGTGCGACAGGCCCGAAGCCGCCTCCAGCGCTTCGCCGAGAATGCGGACATTGTGGTGTTTTTCGAGCACCGGCACGAGCCCGCGCAGCATGGCGACGGCCAGGTCCTCCGACGGCTCCTCGACCTTCACCACCTGGAAACGGCGGGTGAGCGCGGGGTCCTTCTCGAAATATTTCTTGTATTCGGCCCAGGTCGTCGCCGCGATGGTGCGCATCTCGCCGCGGGCGAGCGCGGGCTTGAGCAGGTTGGCGGCGTCGTTCTGGCCCTCCGCGCCGCCCGCACCGATCAGCGTGTGTGCCTCGTCGATGAACATGATGATCGGGGTGGGGGAGCCCTTCACCTCGTCGATCACCGATTTCAGCCGGTTCTCGAACTCGCCCTTGATGCCCGCGCCGGCCTGGAGCAGGCCAAGATCGAGCGACAGCAGGCGCACATTCTTGAGCGCGTCGGGAACGTCGCCCTGCGCGATGCGCAGCGCGAAACCCTCGACCACGGCGGTCTTGCCCACGCCCGCCTCGCCGGTCAGGATCGGGTTGTTCTGACGCCGCCGGGTCAGGATGTCGACGATCTGGCGGATTTCGGGGTCGCGGCCGAAGATCGGGTCGATCTTGCCCGCCTTCGCCTGCGCGGTCAGGTCGATACAGAACTTGTCGAGCGACGCGGTGCCGCGCGATGCCGGGGCACCGCCCGCACCCGTCGCCGCCCCGCCGTCGCCCGCAGGGGCGGAGGACAGGTCGGCCGCCATCTTCGCTTCTTCGGACGCCGACGCGATCTGCGTCATCGTCGTGCGCAGCGTTTCCGAGGGCAGCTTGGCGAAATGCGTGCTCATCTGGCGCGCGATCACCGCCAGGTCGTCCGCATCCAGCAGCGCCATCAGCAGATGGCCCGAGCGAATCACCCCCGAGCCATGATCGAGCGACGCGAGCAGCCAAGCTTCGCGGATCAGCTTGATGATGTTGGGGGCAAGGCCGGGCGCGCGGCCATTGCCGGTCTTGAACCCGTCGATCGCGCGGTTGATGTCCTGGGTCAGCCGGCCGGCATCGACCTGGAAATGATTGAGAATGACGGCGACGTCGGAGGTTTGCCGGTCGATGAGGCGCAGCAGCCAATGCTCGATCTCGACATCGTAATTGGTCCGAGACAGCGCAAGTCCGGCGGCGCCCTCCAATGTGGAGCGACAGGTGTCGTCCAGCTTGCCGACCAGGCTTTTCAGATTGACCTGCGCCACATGCCCCCCTCTGCAACATGCCGAAATCAATGTATTTTCGCGCGGGCTGCGGCGATGCCGCCCGACCGGATCCCGGGGATGGAAGCGATGCGAATCGAGCCCGCATTTTTCGATGCCGCCCCGCCCGCGCCACCGTCCCCTCGGCGCGCCGTCGGTCTAGCCCAGCGCGCCGGGCCCCACAACGTTAATTTAGCGCAACCATGCGTTCGCCCGTCTCGCCGGCGACGGTTGCCGGCGGCGTGCGGCCCGGACCGTCGCGGCCAATCGCGGTGCGGTCGACCGGAATGACGCAATCGGCCAGAATGCCGGCGTCCGGACCCGGCGAGCCGAGCCAGCCGGTCCAGCCGAGCAGCGCGGGCGTCGCCGCGTCGCCCAGCCGCAGGGGCGGGATGTCGGCGGCATCGATCAGCATGCGGATCACCGGCTGGTGTTCCATGCCGGCGGCGAGCATGCAGGCTTCCCCGACGATCGCGCGCTGGCCCGACTCCGCGCAGAAGCGGATCAGCGTCGCGTGATCGACCGGGCCGATCTCGACCGCATAATGATGCTGTACGTCGAGCACTGCCGCACCGATGATCGCGGCATCGTCGCTGCCCATCCCGGTTTGCGGGTCGATGCCGCCCAGCCGCGCGAACTGGCCGCCGCCGCCGGCACTGGTGCCGCCCAGCCGGCTTTGCTCCGTGGGCGGCAGCGCCAGCCAGGCCGGTTCCGCCTCGGCAATCCGCAGCGGCAGTCCGGTCAGCTGGCGCAGCACCGTCTCGACGCTCGCCGCGCTGCGCCGCGCATCGCCCAGATGCCCGGCCAGCGGCACCAGCGCCGCGTCCTCGACCACCAGCCGGGTCATGCTGCCGGGCGTCGCGAGGCCCGCCAGCGCGAGCACCGCGCGCGACGCGGGATCGTCGCCGGGCCGAGCCTCGCGCTCGAAGCTCACCAGCCAGTGATGCTTGCGGAAGACCCGATAGAAGAAGGACAGTGCGCGGTGATCGAACAGGTTCAGGAAGGCGGCGAACGCGACGTCGCGCATCCGCCGGCGTTGAAGCTGCAGCTCGCTATAGACCGGGGGCAGGGCGGGGGCCGCGCCCGCCAGGCCCAGGACGTTGGCGGTGACGTGCGGCTGGCCGTCGACCTCGCCGATCGCGGCGATGTCGCTGGCGGTCAGCGCCATCCGGTCGGACGCAACGAAGCGCAGCGGTTCCTCGCCCGGGGGCGTGTCGCTGCCGATTTCGACCGTGCGTCCGCCGCGCCGTGCCGCCAGTTCGATGACACGCGCGGCCTGGGCAAGCACCAGCGCCGCGGTCCGGCGCGACAATAGCTCGACGACGGTCATATCAGTGGACGGTCGCCGACCCGCGTCGGCCAGGTCTTCCACAACGCCGCCTCGCGCCGCAGCTTGGCGGAGACGCGCACGAAGCTGTTGAGCGCACATGCGCTCGCCAGGAAGCGTTCGATGATGCTGCACAGCAAAAAGCTGCCCGATCCCGAGAGCCGGTCGTCCTCGACCTCGATCGTGACGTCGACCCCCGCGCACATGGCGGTATGCCCCTTCAGCCGCATGCGTGCGACGCCGGGCGCGGCCGTCACCCCGACCAGCCGTTCGCGCAGGTGCACCGTTTCGGGCGTGTCGCCGATGTCGTAGAGCGCCAGCACCTCGCGCAGCGCCAGCGCGCCCGCGCTGCCGCCGACCAGGCTAAGATGATTGAGCGACAGCTGGCCGACCAGTTTCCAGATCGCGGCGCGCCGGCGGGCCGGTCGTCGTGTCGGCGTCGGCTTGGTCAGCGCCTCGACCCCCGCCAGCCCCGCGATCGTGCCGTCGATCTCCAGCTCCGGTCGCCCGCCGCCGAAGGGCAGCCGCGCCGGCAGGTCGCGGTTGGTGGCCAGGATGCGCGGGTGCAGCACGGTCGCATCATCGCGCAGCAAGCGCCCCTCCAGATCGGCGACCGCGACGAACACATCGTCGCCGCCACCCGGCCCGAAGCTCGACCGGCGCGCCAGCGCGTGGAACATCCGGCCCAGCCGTGGCGATCCGCGATCGACCGAATGGAGCGGCGGTGCCGAGAACCGCTCGCCGCTCTGGTCCTGCAGCACCATGTCGACGACCGAATGCACCTCGATCGCGTCCTCGCGCCGGGCGTCGGGCACGATGCGATATTCGATGCTGCTGTGGTCGAGCTGGATGGGCTCGGCATCCATCTCGAACAAATTGATCGCGGGGCAGGCGAACAGATCGAAATCGTCGGCGCGCACCACGCGCTCGAGCTCGGACGACAGCTTGTCGAAGTAGAAGAACAGCTCGAGCCGGTCGCCCGCGATGTCGAGCGTGCGCGCGGCCAGCCCGCTCACCTCGACGAACAGATGCTTTTGCGGATAGGCGAAGAATTCCTGCAGCACCGCATAGGCACCCCGCGCAACCTGGGTCTGGGGCAGCAGCAGCTCGTCGTCGCCAAAGCCGCGAAGCCTGAGCGCGTCCGGCGGGAGCAGCACCGCGCGCGGATCCTGTGGACTGGTGCCCACCCCGATGCCGACCAGGTTCGATCCGAACTGTTCGATCAGGATCTGCGCGCGCCGCGCATCGCTCTTGATGAACAGGCGCAGCGTGTCGATGCCCAGCCCGGCCAGATCGACCTCCGGCTTGGTCGTCGCCAGGGTCAGGCGCAGCACGCCCTTGGCAGCATGGAGCCCCAGCGCGGGCGCGTCGAGCGGCGGACCGCCCATCGCGGCGGCATGGACGCGGATGGGCAGCAGCTGGGTGTCGTGGCACAAGCGATAGCGGCACCGCTGGCCGTCGACCGGTTCGGCCGACACCATCGTGCCCGCCGGGACCGTCACCGGCTTGTCCAGCCCGTCCTCCGCGATCAGCCGCGCCACCATGAACGATGGCACCGGCTGGATCAGATGCGGATAGAGCGTCATCAGCATCGCGTCGGACAGCTCGGGAAACTCGTCGTCGATCTTGTGGCGCAGCCGTGCGTTCATGAACGCGACCGCCTCGATCAGACGGCCGATATGCGGGTCCTCGATCGCGTCGCGGGTCAGGCGCAGCCGCGATGCGATCTTCGGATGCGCCTCGGCAAACGCGCCGGCATTGCTGCGCAGGAAGGTCAGCTCGCGCTGATAATATTCGATCAGGTCGTCGATCATCTGGGTCAGTCCGGCATTTCGACCGCGATCGAGCGGTCGCTCGGCCGCACGCTGGCGTCATAGACCACCGCCTCGCGTGCGCGGGCGAGGTTGAGGATCGCGGTGATGCGAAAGCGGATGCCGCGCGAGGTCGGCGCGCCGTCGACCTCGACCTCGACCTCGCTCAGCCGCGGTTCGTGGGTGCGGATGGTCTGCGCGATCATGCGCCGCACGCGCTCGCGCACCCCGGCGGCGGCGAAATCCTCGGTGCTGATGTCGGGCAGGCCGAAGCCGATGATCGTCGCGAGCAGCGTCTCGTCGCCGTTCACCGCGGCGATATGCGGACGGCGGCTGTTGAGCAGCCCTTCCAGGTCGCGACGCAGCCCCAGCCGATAGCGTTCGAGCAGCTGGTCGTCGCCCAGCATCGGTTCCTGGCGCAGTTCGGGCTCGTCGTCGATCAGGCGGTCGATCAGCGACAGGGGAATTTCGCCCGCCATCACGCGGCCGCCTCGCGCCCGATGATCGTGGTCAGGCGAAACTCCGATGCAATCTGGTCCAGCTGGTAATGCGGCCGGATCGCGATCTCGCAGCCATAGCTTCCCGGCTTCTCGGGCATCTCGCTGACGATCACGCGCGCCTCGCGCAGCGGGTAGCGCACGCGCATCTCCGGGCTCGCATCGTCGTTGCCGGTGACATAGGTGTTGAGCCAGCTCTGCAGCAGGCGCTGGCATTCCTGGGCATCGGTATATTTGCCGACCCAGTCGCGCGCCATCACCTTCACATAATGGGCGAAACGGCACACGCACAGGATGTAGTTGAGCATCGCGCTCATCTTCGCGTTCATCCGCGCGGCTTCGCTGTCATAGTCGGTCGGGCGGTGCAGGCTCGGCAGGTTGAGGAAAGCGGTCAGGCCGGTCAGGTGGATCTGGCGCAGCGCGATGACGCCCAGTTCGTTGAGCGCGACCTCCTGGTCCTCCGACACCGCATTCTCGACCGCGAAGCGCGCGACCACGCCGGCACGGTCGCTGGGCAGCAGCTGGCGGATCGGGCCGGCGACCGTGCCACCTTCGCCGACCGGCACGGTGCCGCGGATCGCGGCGGGCCAGCGGTGCTGCGCCATCGCGCGGCACGCGACATGCGCGAGCGCGAACGCCCCGTTCATCCACAACAGGTCGCGTGGCCCGTCGGCGCGCTCGTCATAGACGAAGCCCAGCCGGGGGAAGTCGCGGCCGCGATAGAGTCGCCGGGCGAGCAGGCGCGGCGCGACCGCCGCCAGGAAGCGGCTGTCGGAACGCGCGCGCAGCCGCTCCCAGCGCGCATATTCGGGGTTGGCGAAGGTCGCGGACAATTCCTGGCGCAGGTCGAGATCCGCAAACGCGTCGATGCCCATCATGCGCGGATCGACCCCGACAACCGTGGGGCAGAAGGCGGCGGCCGCCACCTCCGCCAGGCCCGACAGCGTTGCGACATCATCGGTGCGGTCGCGCTGGCCCAGCCGGTGCGACACCTGATGATCGACGATCATCATGCCATAGGGTTCGCCGCCCGGCGTGCCGAATTCGTTGCTGTAGATGCGGTCGAACAGCACGCTCTGGTCGAACGACATGGCGCGTTCCAGGTCGCGGGCCACCTCGCCCCAGCGGACGTCGAGGATGCGGACCTTGACCTGCGCGTCCGCGATGCCGTGGACCAGCCAGTGCGTCCCGCGCCACAGCGCCTCGATCCGCTGCAGCTCGGGGTGGTGCAGGATCGCGTCGAGCTGGCGCGACAGCAGTGCGTCGATGCCGGCCAGGATGCGTGCCCCGCGTGCGCGAAGCCCCGGCGCGGTTCGCGGCGCGCCGTCGGCCCGCCATGCCGCGCCGGTCGTGGCTGCGGCGGGCAGGCCGAACAGCCCGGGCGCGGCGGACGACGCGACGGCATCGCCATCCGTCGTCCGCGCGCGCGCATCGGTTGCCGCGTCCATCGCCGATTGGCCCTCCGGTTCCAGCGGGATCGGCACGCGCGCGGCGTCCGAAGCGCCGATCAGCTCGCCTTCGGAATCCGCGCGACCAGCCGCATCGAGGTGGTGAGTTCCTCAAACTGCAGCCAGGGGCGCAGATGCGCGACGGCGGTGTAGGAACCCGGCGCGCCCTCGACTTCGCGCACCTCAACCCGGGCTTCGCGCAGCGGGTATTTCGCGCGCGATTCCTGGCCGGCACCCTCGGTCGCGTTGACGTAGTTCGAGATCCAGCGGTTGAGCCAGGTCTCGGTGTCCTTCGCTTCCATGAACGACCCGATCTTGTCGCGCGCCATCACCTTCAGATAATGGGCGAAGCGGCTCGTCGCCATGATGTAGGGCAGGCGGGCGGAGATCGCCGCGTTGGCAGTCGCCTCCGGCCGGTCGTACTTCTTGGGCCGCTGCGTCGTCTGCGCGCCGAAGAAGACCGAATAGTCGGTGTTCTTGTAGTGGCAGAGCGGCAGGAAGCCGAGGTCGGAAAGTTCCTTTTCGCGGCGGTCCGTGATGCCGATTTCGGTCGGGCACTTGGCGTCCAGGTCACCGTCGTCCGACTGGAAGACATGGGTCGGCAGGTTGGTGACCTTGCCGCCGCCCTCCGCGCCGCGGATCGCCGTCGTCCAGCCATATTCGGCATGCGCCGCGGTCATGCGCGCGGCCAGCGCATAGGCCGCGTTCATCCAGCAATAATCGTCGTGATCCATCGCCTTGGGATTGCCCGCATCGTCCTTGGGCGCTTCCTCGTACGCGAACGCCTCGACCGGCTTGGTGTCCTTGCCATAGGGCAGGCGGGCCAGCACCTTGGGCATGGTCAGCGTGACGAAGCGCGAATCCTCGGTGTTCCGGAAGCTGTTCCACTTCATGTAATCGGCGGTTTCGAACAGCTGCTTCATGTCCATCGGGTTCGACAGCTCGGTAAAGCTGTCCATGCCGAACAAGTTGGCGTTCGCCGCCGACACGAACGGACAGAAGCCTGCCGCCGCCACGCTGGAGATATTGGTCAGCAGCTCGATGTCGTCGGGATGCTTGCCGAAATAATAATCGCCGATCAGCGTGCTGAACGGCGTGCCGCCCGCGGTGCCGAACTGCTCCTCATAGACCTTCTTGTAGAACTGGCTCTGGTCGAAATCGGTCGCCTTGGCGAGGTCGGCGGCCAGCTCTTTCTTGGTCACGTTCAGCATCTGGACCTTCAGGCCCTCGCCGATCTCGCTGTTCTTGACCAGATAGTTGAGCCCGCGCCAGCTGCCTTCCAGCGACTTGAACTTCTCGGCATGCATGATCGCGGCGAGCTGTTCGGAAATCTGCGCGTCGATCTTGGCGATCGCGTCGCGCAGCGTCACGGTCATGTTCTTCTGGAACTGGACGGTGCCGCTCATCGCCTCCGATGCCAGCGTGCGCATCAGTTGTTCGACGCGCTCGGGCTCGGTCTGCTTGGTGACGCTGATCGCCTGGTCGAGCAGGCTGGCGGGCGCGTCGGTCGTGGTGGTCGCGGCGGCGCCTGCGGCCTGGGTTTCGGTCTCGGCCATGTTACCCTTACTCCTTGGTGCTGCTGTCGTCGCCGAGCTGGTCGCGCAGGCTGCTCAACTGCGATTCGTCGCGCAGGATCTGCTCGAGCAGGCTTTCGAGCTGCTCCGAACCGTCCGCCTTGGCCATCAGGTCGCGCAGCTGGTTGCGCGTCTCCATCAGCTTGCGGAGCGGTTCGACCTGCTCGACGATCTTGTCGGGCTCGAAATCGTCCATCGACCGGAACTTCAGGTTGACCTCGAATTCCTTGCCGTTCTTCTCGAGCGTGTTCTCGACCTTCAGCTTCACGGCGGGCTCGATCCGCGCCATGACCTGGTCGAACTTGTCCTTCTTCAGATCGACGAACTTGCGTTCCTTCAGGCTCTTCTTCGGCACCGCCGAGTCGCCCGAAAAGTCGCCCATGACGCCGACGACGAAGGGCAGTTCCTTGACTTCCTGCGCGCCCTCCGTCTCGACATCGTAGGTGATGTGGACGCGCGGCTTGCGCACGCGCTTCAGCTTGTCATGCACCGAGTCTGCCATAACGCTCTCCCCAAAGCCGCGCCGATGCGCGGAAGTTCAGACAAATTTCGTCGATGTGCCCCCGTCGTCGCCGTCGATCATCCCTCACCGGCGGGCGGCTTGATGCCGGAACGCCAGTAAAAGGTCTCGCGAACCGAGGCGTCGGGAATCAGCTCCGTCAACAACGCATCAAGACTTAAACGCGCGCGGCGGTCAACCTCGCGCAGCGAAGGCCCGAGCGGCGACAGCGGTTCGTACCGCTCGAAATAATCCGCAGCCGCGGCAATTGCGCGCAGCGCGTCGTCGCGCTGGGAAATGCGGCCGATCACCATCGGCCCGCCGGCGGTCGCCGTTGTGGCCGCCGCGCCGCCTTCGCCCGCCGCCTGTGCGTCATCCGCCGGCGCATCGACCGGATCGTCGGGCAGCTTGGCGATCAGCGACTGCAGCCAGTCGGCCATGCCGCGCAATTCGTCGCTGACCCGCGACGCGGCGGGAAAGCGGGGTTTCGTCCGCTCGGAGACATAGGCGACGCCGCGCCGCCACGCGGCTTCGGCGGCGGCGACCTCGTCGGCGGAGCGCTGCAGCACGCGGCGCGGGATGCGCCGGGCCAGCGCTTCGATGGCGTCATAGGCCGCCTGCGCCTCCTGCTGGCGCTGCGCCTTCTGCTCGGGCGTGCCGTTCTGCGACGCGGCGAGCAGCGCATCGGCGCTGACCTTGTCCAGAAAGCGCAGCTGGTCGCCCGCATCGACCGCCAGGACCAGCCGGCGCAGCGGCTGGACGAGCGTGCCGTCCTTGTCGCCGCTGCCCCCGCTCAGCCCCGACAGCGGCTGAAAGCGCGCCTCGACGCCATCTTCCTCGTCCTCGACCGGATAGAGGCCGTTATCCCAATATTGCTCGATCAGGTCGGCCATCACCGCCATGCCGGCGGACAGGCCGAGCAGGCCGTCGACGCGCGTCGACGCCTCGACCAGCACGGCCATGGTTTCCAGGTCCTTGCTGTGCTCGGTCAGGTAATCGCGCGCGCTTTCCGCCAGCATGTCCCACGACCACGCGTCGCCGCCGTCGGCGTCCTCGCCCATGGCGGCGCGCTGTTCCTGGCGAAAGATCGTCTTGCGCTGAAAGCGGATCTCGCGAAACAGCTCGCCGGCCGCGCCCTCGTCCTCGCGGCCGTCGATGCCGACGCCGTCGCCGATCGGGGCGAGCAACGCCGCACGGCTTTCCTCGTCGATGACCAATTTCGCTCTCCCCCCGTCCCGCGACCGAGCCTACAACGTGGTGCGGGCCGCTGCACCCCCTTTTTTGTTGGCGCGCGGCCCGGATTGCGCGATGTTGCGTCGTCGAAACCGACGCGGAGGGGCGGGGACACCGATGGGACAGCCGGCATCGCGACTGACCGACATGCACACCTGTCCGATGGTGACGGGGGTGGTGCCGCATGTCGGCGGCCCGATCGTCGCGCCGGGACTGCCGACCGTGCTGATCGGCAGCCTTCCCGCCGCGCGCGTCACCGATCAGTGCGTTTGCGTCGGCCCGCCCGACACGATCGTCAAGGGCAGCGCCACCGTGCTGACCGGTTCGCTGCCCCAGGCGCGGATCGGCGACCAGACCGCGCATGGCGGCGTCATAGTGCTCGGCTGCTTCACCGTGCTCGTCGGCGGCTGAGCACGCGTTCGCGCAAGGGTTCGGCGGTATGCCGGTCCCGGCCTATTGCCGCCTGAGCGCGGCGGCCGGGCGCACCGACAGCAGCGGGATCGATCCCGCCAGCCCGATGCCGAGCGTCAGGATCGCGCCCGCCGCCAGCGTGCCGAGCACGACCGGCCAGTCGGGCGCCCAGCCGAATTCGAACACCTGCGTCACGACATACCACGCCGCCGCCAGCCCGAGCGCCAGCGCGATCGCCGCGAGCAGGCCCGCGAGCAGCGCATATTCGATCGCCTGTGCGACCAGGATCTGGCGCCGCGTCGCGCCCAGCGTCTTCAGGATGACGCTGTCATAGGCGCGCGCCTGGCGCGACGCCGCGATCGCGCCGACCAGCACCGCGATGCCCGCCAGGATCGCGACCGACGCCGACAGCAGGATCGCCGCCGACATCTGCTCGAGGATCGCGCTGACCTGCTTGATGACATCCCCGACCGCGATGATCGAAACCGAGGGAAACGCGCTCAGCACCGCGCGCGCGATCGCGCTTTCGCGCGCCTTGTCGGTGCTGATCGTCGCGGCCAGCGTGTGCGGCGCGGCCGCCAGCGTGTTGGGCGAGAAGACGAGCACATAGTTGAAGCCCATCGTGTCCCATCTGATCTCGCGCAGCGACGCGATCCGCGCCTCGATCTCGCGGCCCAGCACGCTGACGGTCAGCGTGTCGCCGACGCGCAAGTTCAGGACGCGCGCGGCCTGGGCGTCGATCGACACGAGCGGCGGCCCGGCATAATCGGCCGGCCACCATTTGCCCGCGACCAGCGTGCTCCCCTCCGGCAGCACACTGCTATAGGTCACGCCGCGTTCGCCGCGCAGGAACCATGCGCCCTCGGGGAGTTCCTTCAGATCGGCGACGCGCGTGCCGGCATAGGCGGTGACGGTGCCGCGCAATGCCGGAACCAGGTTCAGCGTGGCATCGGGTGCGGCACGCGCCACCGTCTCGCGGAACGCCAGCTGGCGTGCGGACGGGATGTCGAGCACGAACTGGCTCGGCGCGCGGGCGGGCACGGTGTTGGCGATTTCGGCGCGCAGCGTCGTCTGGATCGCGGCCAGCGTGACGAACAGCGTGAGCGCGAGGCCGAGCGCAATCACCAGCGCGCCGGTCTGGGCACCGGGGCGGTGCAGGTTGGCGACGGCCAGCCGGATCAGCGGGCGCTTCGATCGCGGCAGTCGCGCCGCGACGAACCGTACGCCCCAGCCGATGCCGAGCAGCAGGGCGAGCACGGCTGCGACCGCCGCCAGCACCACGCCCGCAAACACCGGATCGCGCGCAGTGCCGATCGCCAGCGCCAGGATGATCGCGATGCCGCTCGCGACCAGCGCCACGGTCCGCCGGTCGATCCGCCGCGACGGGCTGATCCCCCCCCTGAACAGCGCGGCTGCGGGCAACAGCCGCGCGCGCGCCAGCGGGGGCAGCGCGAACACCCAGGCGACCAGGATACCGAACGCCGCGCTCGTCGCCAGCGGCAGCGGGTGGAGGGTGAAGCCCGGGCGGACCGGCAGCAGGTCGCCCGCCAGCGCGACGAGCAGCATCGGCAGCACCGCCCCGAACGCCAGCCCGGCGACGATCGCGATCGCCGCGACGGTGCCGATCTGCATCAGGTAGATGCGCGCGATGTCGCGCGATCCCGCGCCCAGCACCTTGAGCGTGGCGATGCTCGCGCGCTTGCCCGCAAGGTAGGAGCCGACGCCGTTCGACACGCCGATGCCCGCGATGACCAGCGCCGCCAGTCCGATCAGCCCGAGAAACTGGCCGAGCCGTTCGAAGAAGCGGCTGGCTCCCGGCGCGGCGCGGTCGCGGTCCTTGTATTCCCAGCCGGTGTCGGGAAAACGCGCCTTCAGCCGATCCACCACCGCGGTGGCCGAGGCGGTCCCGGGCAGGCGCAGGCGATATTTGCTTTCGTACAGCGCGCCCGGCAACAGCAGCTGCGCACGGCGCAGTCCGTCGAGCGAGACGATCGCGACCGGGCCGAGCGTGAAGCCCTCGCCGACGCGGTCGGGTTCGCTGGCGATGATCGCGCGCACGCGATAGTCCGCCTCGCTCCAGCGCAGCCGGTCGCCGACGCCGACGCCCAGCCGGTCGGCCAGCGCCCGGTCGATCAGCACTTCGTCGGCGCGGGGCAGGGGGGCGGCGCTGCCCCCCTGCACGGTCAGCGTGCCGTAGAGCGGATAGGCGCCGTCGACGCCCTTGAGTTCGGTCAGCACCGCCGCATCGCCGCGGGCGCTGCGCGCCATCGCACGGGTGCGGATCGTCTCGCTCAGCTGGCCCAGCCCGCGCAGCACGCGCCGTTCGGCCGCGCTCACTTCGCGCTGCGACATCGCGACCTCGACGTCGCCGCCCAGGATCACGCGACCGCGCGACGAGATTTCGCCGGTGATCGCCGCGGTCAGGCTGCCGATCGTCGCCAGTGTCGCGGTGCCCAGGAACAGGCAGATCAGCAGCAGCCTGAGCCCGCGAAAGCCGGCGTTCAGATCGCGTCGGGCGATGCGCCAGCCTTGCGTCCAGCCGAGCGCGGCGTCGCGCGCGTCGCTCATGCGCGACGGTCGGCGACGATCGCGCCGTCGCGCATCTCGATGATGCGGCCGCACCGCGCCGCCAGCCCCGGATCGTGGGTGATGATCACCAATGTCGCGCCCGCCGCCGCCTGGCGCGCGAACAGCAGCTCGATGATGTCGGCCCCCGTCGCGGCGTCGAGATTGCCGGTGGGTTCGTCGGCGAACAGGATTTCGGGCTGGGGGGCGACCGCGCGGGCGATGGCGACGCGCTGCTGCTCGCCGCCCGAAAGCTGGGCGGGATAGTGGGTCAGGCGATGGCCCAGCCCGACCGCGCGCAGCTCGTCCGCCGCCCGGTCGAACGGATCGGCCAGCCCCGCCAGCTCCAGCGGCACCGCGACATTTTCGAGCGCGGTCATCGTCGGCAGCAAATGAAACGCCTGGAGCACGATGCCGACCCGGCCCCGCCGGGCGCGGGCCAGCGCATCCTCGTCCAGCGGCCCGAAATCGAGGCCGGCGATATGGACGCTGCCGCCGGTCGCGCGCTCCAGTCCCGACAGGATCGCCATCAGCGACGACTTGCCCGATCCCGACGGACCCAGGATCGCCAGGCTCTCGCCAGCCGCGACTTCGAGGTCGATGCCCTTAAGGATCCGGGTCGCCGCCTCGCCGCCGCCGAGCGACAGGGTGACATTGCGCGCGCGAATGGCGATATCGGTCGTGACGGGGGGTGACAGCATGGGAAGAAAGGAAGCCCTTTGACGGCGAGAAACTGGCAATATGGCGTGGCGCTGCTCGCGCTCCAAGGGCTGGTCGCATGCTCGGGTGACGATGCGCCCGCTGATGCGCGCGTCAACGACACGGCAGCGGCATCGGCCGCGCCGTCGGCGGCCGCGCCGCTGCCCGCCGATGCGCCGCTGGTCGTGGCCTTCGGCGACAGCCTCTATGCCGGCTATGGCGTGGCGCAGAACGAGGCGTTTCCGGCCGAGCTGCAGCGCGCCCTGGCCGCTGCCGGCACCCCCGCCGATGTCCGAAATGCCGGCGTTTCGGGCGAAACCACCGCGGGCGGGCGCGAACGGCTCGCCTTCGTGCTCGACGGGCTGCCGCGCAAGCCCGACCTGGTCGTGCTGGGGCTGGGCGGCAACGACATGCTGCGCGGCCTGTCGCCCACCGAGACGCGCGCCAACCTGGCGGCGATGCTGGCAATGCTGCGCGAGCGCCAGATTCCGGTGCTGCTGACCGGCATGCTTGCCGCCCCCAATCTCGGCCGCGACTATGCCGATGCGTTCAACCCGATCTATCCCGAGCTGGCCAGGGAATATGACGCCGCGCTCTATCCGTTCTTCCTCGACGGTGTAGTGACCCGGCCCGAGCTGATGCAGGCGGATCGTTTGCATCCGACGCCGGAGGGCATCGACGCGATCGTCGGCAAGATCGCGCCGCTGGTCGCCAAGCAGCTGAACAATTAGCCTGCTTCTTCACCCCGGCCGCGTGCCGGGGTCCACCGTGACGCGAGCGCTGCACCGTGGCTCGATATGGGCCGCCTGCTGCAACGCAGGCCCATTGTCGGTGGCCACTCGATCTGACGTCCCAGTGGACCCCGGCACGAGGCCGGGGTGACGCGGGATGAAAGGACTTGAGGGCGGGGCAGGTGATTTAGTGCTTTATTCGGGCAACGCACCTCGTTAGCGTTTGCAGCGAATCGGGTCGGGGGAATGGTGAATGCTGCATCTGGCGAACGTCACGCACGTCTATGCGAACGGGACACGCGCACTCGACGATGTGACGCTCACGATCCCGAAGGGGATGTACGGGCTGCTCGGGCCCAACGGCGCGGGCAAGTCGACGCTGATGCGCACCGTCGCGACGCTGCAGACGCCGACGTCGGGCAGGATCACCTTTGGCGACATCGACGTGATCGGCGAGCCCGAGCGGCTGCGTCGCACGCTCGGCTATCTGCCCCAGGATTTCGGCGTCTATCCGCGCGTGTCGGCCTATGACATGCTCGACCACATGGCGGTGTTGAAGGGCATCGCGTCGAAGGGCGAGCGCAAGGCGACGGTCGAGACGCTGCTCAACCAGACCAATTTGTGGAACGTCCGCAAAAAGGCGATCGCGGGCTTTTCGGGCGGGATGCGCCAGCGGTTCGGCATCGCCCAGGCGCTGATCGGCAATCCCGAACTGATCATCGTCGACGAACCCACCGCCGGGCTGGACCCGGAGGAGCGCAATCGCTTCCTCAACCTGCTGGCCGAAATCGGCGAGAATGTCGTCGTCATCCTGTCCACCCATATCGTCGAGGACGTCGCCGATCTCTGCCCGCGCATGGCGGTGCTGGCGGCAGGGCAGATCCAGCTGGAGGGCGCGCCGCTCGACCTGATCGCACAGGCCCGGGGCACGGTATGGGCGCGTGCGATCGGCCGCGATGAGCTTCCCGACTATTCCGAGCGCTACGAGGTGATCGCGACGCGCCTGTTCGCGGGGCGCACCATCATCCACATCCTGTCGCCGACCGATCCCGGCGACGGGTTTGAAAGCGTCCCCGGCGGCCTCGAGGACGTCTATTTCGCGACGCTCGCCCGTACCCGTCGCCCGGCGGCGGCACCCGCCGCGCACGCGGCCTGAGCCGGGGAGGGGGGAGCCAGCATGTTCGCCAAGATCGCTCGGTTCGAGCTCAGTTATCAGATGCGCGGCCCGGTCTTCTGGGTCGTCGCGATCCTGTTCTTCCTGCTGACCTATGGGTCGATGGCGATCGAAGAGATCCAGATCGGCAGCGGCGGCAACGTCCACGCCAATTCGCCGTTGGCGATTGCGCAGATCAACCAGATCCTGTCGCTGTTCTACATGTTCGTGACCACCGCCTTTGTCGCCAACGTGATCGTGCGCGACGACGAAAGCGGCTTCGGACCGATGGTGCGATCGACCCGGGTCAGCAAGTTCGATTATCTGATCGGGCGCTTCACCGGGGCGTTCATCGCGGCGGCGGTCGCGTTCCTGGCGATCCCGCTGGCGATCTGGATCGGATCGCTGATGCCGTGGCTGGACCCGGAAACGCTGGGGCCGAACCGGCTGCGCGACTATGCCTTTGCCTATTTCGTGCTGGCGCTGCCCAATTTGTTCCTGACCGCCGCGATCTTCTTTGCGGTCGCCACGCTGACGCGCTCGATGATGTACAGCTATCTGGGCGTTGTCGTGTTCCTGGTCTTGTGGACGGTGTTCAGCGCGGTCGCCAGCAACAACCCGGAATGGCGCGATACCGTCAGCCTGGTCGAACCCTTTGGCCTGGCGGCGCTAGCCAACATCACGCGCTATTGGACGGCGGCGGAAAGCAACGCCAACGTGCCCGAAATCGCCGGCTTGCTGCTCAACAATCGTCTGCTGGTCATCGCCCTGGGCGTTGCCGCGGTCGCCTTTGCCTATTCGCGGTTCAGCTTTGCCGAGCGCGGCGCATCGAAACGCGCGCTGCGCCGCCAGGAGAAGCGCGCTGCCCGGCTGGCCGCGACCGCACCGGCGGTGGTCGACCGCCTGCCCGCCGCGCATCCCGAACGCGCAGGCTGGACCCAGCTCTGGTCGCGCTGCCGCTTTGAAATGGCGCAGGTCTTCCGCAGCCCGGCCTTTTTCGTGCTGCTGCTGGTCGGCCTGTTCAACGCCGTCGGCGGGTTGCTGTTCGCCAACGAAATCTACGGCACGCCCGCGCGCCCGATCACCGTCACGGTGATCCAGACGCTGGCGGGCACCTTCACGATCATCCCGGTCATCATTGCGATCTACTATGCCGGCGAGCTGGTCTGGCGCGACCGCGACCGCAAGATGCACGAGATCATCGACGCGACCGCGCTGCCCAACTGGGCTTATGTCGTGCCCAAGACGCTGGCGGTGACCGGCGTGCTGTTCGCGACGCTGGCGGTATCGGCGATCGCCGGCATCATCGTCCAGCTGGCGCGCGGTGGTGCGGCGATCGAACTGGGCAGCTATTTCGCCTTCTACCTGCTCCCCTACACGATCGACATGCTGCTGATCGCGATCCTGGCGGTGTTCGTCCAGGCGGTCAGCCCGAACAAATATATCGGCTGGGGCATCATGGTCGTCTATCTGGTCGCGTCGATCACCCTGTCATCGATCGGCTTCGAACACCCGCTCTATCAATATGGCGGCAGCGGCGCGGCGCGGTTGTCCGACATGAACGGCGACCAGGTTGGCGGTCCGGGCGGCTGGTGGCTGCGGCTCTACTGGGCGGGGTTTGCGATCATCCTGGCGACGCTGGCGCACCTGTTGTGGCGGCGCGGGGCGGAGACCCGGCTGGCACCGCGCCTGGGCCGCGTACCGGCGCGGCTCAGGGGCCCGGCGGGCGGCATCATCGCGGCTGCCGGTGCCCTGTTCGTGGCCAGCGGCGTGTGGGCCTATCACAACACCAACCAGCTCAACACCTATCGCACCCGCGACGATCGCGAGGCCTTGCAGGCCAAATATGAGAAGAAGTATCTGCAATATGAGAAGCTGAAACAGCCCTCGATCACCGCGATCAAGCTGGACGTCGCGCTCTATCCGTCGCAGCGACGGATGACCGCGGCCGGCGCCTATGACCTGGTCAACGATACCGGCGCGCCGGTTCAGACATTGCATGTCCGGCTGCCGGACCCGGATACCAAGCTGGCCGCCGTCGACCTGCCCGGCGCGACGCTGGTGCAGGACGATACCGAGTTCCAGCATCGAATCTATCGCTTTGCCCAGCCGCTGGCGCCGGGCGCGCGCACCCGCATGACGTTTCGCACCACCCGCGAACAGCGCGGATTTCGGGCGAGCGGCGACGACACCCGGCTGGTCGCCAATGGCACGTTCCTGAACAATTCGGAGTTCGCGCCGCAGATCGGCATGAATCGCGGCGAATTTTTGAGCGAGCGGACCAAGCGCCGCAAATACGGTCTGCCGCCCGAATTGCGCCTGCCCAAGCTGGAGGACGTGTCGGCGACCGAGCGCAACTATGTCGGCAACGCCGATTGGGTGCTGTCCGACATCACCGTCACCACCGATGCCGACCAGACACCGATCGCGCCGGGCAGCAAGGTGTCGGACGTGACGACCGGCGACCGGCGCACCGCGCGCTTCGTGTCGAAGGCACCGATCCTGGCTTTCTTCTCGGTCCAGTCGGCGCGCTATGCCGAAAAGACCGCGACGGCGGGGCCGGTCAAGCTCTCGGTCTTCTATCACCCCGAACATGACTTCAACGTGGACCGGATGCTGAAGGCGATGCAGCTGTCGCTCGGCTATTACGAGCCGGCGTTCGGCCCCTATCAGTTCGATTACGCCCGGATCATCGAATTTCCCGCCTATGCGAGCTTCGCGCAGGCTTTTGCGGGCACGATTCCCTATTCGGAGGCGATCGGCTTTGTCGCGGACACCCGCAATCCCGACGAAATCGACTATGTCACCTACATCACCGCGCATGAGCTGGGCCACCAATATTGGGCGCATCAGCTGATCAGCGCGGAAATGCAGGGCGGCACCGTGATGGTCGAGACGCTGGCGCAATATTCCGCGCTGATGGTGATGAAGAAGCTGTATGGCGAGGACAAGATCCGCCGGTTCCTGAAATATGAACTGGACAATTATCTGCGCTCGCGCGGCAGCGAGGCGATCGAGGAACTGCCGCTCAACCGGGTCGAGAACCAGCCCTATATCCACTACCGCAAGGGCTCGGTGGTGATGTACCTCCTCCAGGACCGGCTCGGCGAGGACCGGATGAACGCGATGCTGCGCGGGCTGCTCGACCGCTATCGCTTCAAGGGCGCGCCCTATGCACGGTCGACCGATCTGGTCGATGGTCTAAAGTCGCTCGCCCGCAATGACGAGGAACGCCAGCTGGTCAGCGACCTGATGGAGCGGATCACCGTCTATGACCTCAAGGTCAAGCAGGCGAAGACGCGCGCGCTGGCGGGCGGTCAATATGAGACCGTGCTGACGGTGGAAGGCGGCAAGTTCGACGTCGACGGCAAGGGCGTCGAGCGCGCGGTGCCGCTCGAAAATCAGATCGACGTGGGCGTGTTCATGAAGCGTCCGGGACTGGCCGCGTTCAGCCGCGCCGACGTGCTCGCGATGGAGCTTCGGCCGATCCGCACGGGCGTTCAGCAGGTGCGCGTGGTGACGCGCGGCAAGCCGGCCTTTGCCGGGGTCGATCCCTACAACAAATATGTCGATCGCAACTCGGACGACAATGTGGTGCCGGTGACGAGCTGACCGACTGACGCGCAGCGTACTTCCTCAAGATTGAACCTGACGCAATAAAGCCCCTCTCCTTTAGGGGAGGGGTTGGGGTGGGGGCTGTCCATTGAGAGGCTCATCGGAAATCAACGGCGCCGCGAAATTCAATCAAGTTTGCCCGTCACCCCGGACTTGATCCAGGGTGACGGAGAAATCTGGGATGCGCTGCGACCAGATGCGCATTCCGGGCCAGGCTTCGAGGATCGCGGCCGGGCAAGCTCCCCACCCATCCCTCCGTCGAAGGGCCAAGCCGACCTAAACAAAGCGGCGCGCTCCCCCGGGGGAACGCGCCGCTGCTGTTCCGGTCGATGCCGCGGTCGGATCAGAAGCCGATGCGGGTCCGCACCCCATAGAAGCGCGGCAGGCCCGGATAGCCGGCCGTGGTGCCGGTCTGTTCGGGCACCGGGAAGCCGGTGATGTTGTAATACTGGTCGAAGACATTCTCGACGAAGAACTCGACGCTGCGTTGCCGGTCCTCGCTCTGAATGCCGATGCGGGCATTGACCAGCGGATAGCCCGGGTTGCGCACCAGGGTGCGGCCGTTCACGTCGGGCGGCGTACCGGCGATGTTGACGGCGCTGTTATAGCGCATGTCGGCGTGGAGCAGCGCCTGATAGCCGCTGCTGCCCAGTGCCGGCGTCCAGGTCGTCGCCACCGTGACGACATTCCGCGGCTGGTTCAGGAACTGTTCGCCTTCCAGGCCCTGCAGCGGCGTGCCCGTGAAGTTGTTGCTCTCATCGAAGCTTGCGTCGAGATAGGTGTAGCCGGTGCGGATGATCAGCTCGCGGACGGGCTGGAAAATCGCCTCGGCCTCGACACCGCGTCCCGAGCCATCGGGCACGTTCAGGACGACGAAGTTGTTGCCGCTGAAGATGAGCGTCTGCAGGTCCTGGAACTTCTGGTAGAAGGCGGCGACGTTCAGCGTGAACTTGCGCGTGAAGCTCGCCTTGAACCCGACTTCGAAGCTGTCGACGACTTCCTTGCCGAACTCCAGATCCTCGGCCTGCGGGCCGTTGCCGCCCAGCAGCACGCTGTCGAACGTCGCCTGGTCGAGATTATAGCCGCCCGACTTGAAGCCGCGATCATAGCTGGCATAGCCCAGGATGTCGGGCGTGAACTTGTACGCGAGCTTGGCGGTGCCGGTGATCTGGCTGTCCGAGCGGCGGTCGTTGTAGACACCGTTGAACTCGTTGTTCACCGCCGGGTTGCAGCTGAGCAGGAACAGGTTGTTGAACAGCCCGGCACCGCGCAGGATGTTGGCATAGACGTTGGCCGCGGGGTTGCCCGCGCGCACCTGGTCAAAGAAGCCGCAGCTGCCGGTGTTGTTGTTGATCGATGCGTCCAGCGTCTTGCGCTCGTAATTGTAGCGCGCACCCAGCGTGATCGACAAATCGTCGGTCACGTTGATGATGTTATGGGTGAAGATCGCGAAGGCATCGGTCTTTACGCGGAAATCGTCATTGTTGTTGCCCTGGCCTGCTGCGGCGCGCGGCAGCGGTGCAAGCGACAGCGCGGCAAGCCCCGGCACCGTCGCCAGCGCGCCACGATAGGCGGTCACCAGCGGCGCCAGCGCACCATAGGCGGCCGGCGGTGCGGCCGGATTCGCGAGCACCTGGCCAAAGGTCGGAACCGTCGGGCCAAGCGAGCCGTAGAAGCTGACCGGCGTGCCGAACAGCGGGCGCAGCGCCGCGTTGAAGATGCTGTCGACATATTGGTTGGCATCGGTGCCGAAGCGCACCGTGTCGCGCAGCGTGTTGGTTTCGTTGAGGTAGAAGCCGCCGACCAGGAAGTCGAGCACGCCGCCGAAGGCCGAACCCTGGAACCGGATTTCCTGGGTGAAGTCCTTCAGCTCGTTGCGATAATCCTCGCGATACGCGCGATCGAGCCCGGAGAAGTCGATGTCCTGATCGCGCAGCACGCGCCAGTTGCGATAGGCGGTGATCGACGTCAGCTTGTTGTCGCCGATATCGATGTTGAATTCGCCTGAGAAACCCCAGTCCTTGACCGCCTCGCCATAGCCGCGCTCGGGCGAGATCGCCTGGGTGCGGTCCGACGGCGGGCCGGTGTAGAGGCCGTCGCGCCCGCGCGCGCCGGCAAGTCCCTCGACGATCGGCGCGAACTGGCCGGGCGTGATGTTCACCGCGCCACAGCATTCCTCATCGGTTTCGTAATAGTCGCCGATCAGGCGGAACGAGAAGGTCGAGGTGTCGTACAGCGCCTGGCCACGGACATAATAACGGTCGATATTGTTGATCGCGCGGTCCGAATTTGAATCTTCGATATAGCCGTCGCGCTTGCGATAGCCGGCGTCGACGCGCAGCGCGAGCGCCTCAGCCACCGGGCCGGTGATCGCGCCCTTGACGATGTACTGGTCGTAATTGCCGTAGGTGCCTTCGATATAGCCGCCCAGCTCGAACTTGGGCTGCGCGGTGAAGATCGACAGCGCGCCGGCCGAGGTGTTGCGGCCGAACAGCGTGCCCTGCGGCCCGCGCAGCACTTCGACGCGCTCGAGCTCGGGCAGCTCGGCGAGCGCGACGCCTGCGCGCGCGCGGAACACGCCGTCGATGAACACGCCGACCGCCGGTTCGAAACCGGGATTGTCGCCCGCGGTGCCGACGCCGCGGATGAAGATCGACGAACCGGTCGCCGACGACTGGCCAGTCGTGGTCTGAAGGCTGGGCGCAAGCTGTTCGAGGCCGCGAATGTCCTGGACGCCGGCGTTTTCCAGCAGCTCGGTGCCGACGGCGGTGATCGCGATCGGGACTTCCTGGACCGTCTCGTTGCGTCGGGTTGCCGTGACGACGATGTCGTTGGCGGAATCATAGTCTTCCTGGACGGCGGGCGCGTCGGGCGCACTGTCCTGGGCAAAGGCCGGCGTGGCGATCAGCAGCGACAGCGCGGTCGCCGACAGGAAGTCGGTGCGTTTCATTCTTGCGTTCCCCTCCAGGGCACCGACCCTAGTCCAAGGGTACGGTTGCTTTTCTTGTGTCGCGCCAGCTAACGCTCACCTTCCGGGTGCGTCAACGGGATTTGGCGCGTTCGGCCACGTCGTCGGGCAGCAGTGCAAGAACGACACAGTTGCAAAGTGGAACCGATCGGGTTCTTCGCGGGGTTGCCGTAACGTCAAGCCCGACAAGGGAAATTGAGCATGGACCTGGATGACGACGACGCGATGAGCAACGGCGACCTGGTCGCCCCGCTGCCGAAGATTCCCGTGCCCGACGAGGTGGCCGACGCGGTGCGGACGCTGATTCGCTGGGCGGGCGACGATCCGGCGCGCGAAGGGTTGCTCGACACGCCCAAGCGGGTGGCGCGCGCCTGGCGGGAATATTGCTCGGGCTATGACGAGGATCCGGCGCATCACCTGGAGCGCGTGTTCGAGGAAGTCGGCGGCTATGACGACATCGTCCTGCTGCGCGACATCCCGTTCCAGTCGCATTGCGAGCACCATATGGCGCCGATCATCGGCAAGGCGCACATCGCCTATCTGCCGACCAACTGGGTGGTGGGCATCTCGAAGCTCGCTCGCGTGCTGCACGGCTATGCGCGCCGGTTGCAGGTGCAGGAGCGCCTGACCGCCGAAGTCGCCGACTGTATCTGGACGCACCTGAAGCCCCGCGGCGTCGCGGTGGTGATCGAGGCGAGCCACGCCTGCATGACCGCGCGCGGCGTCCGCACCCCCGGCGTGTCGATGACCACCAGCCGCATGATGGGCGTGTTCCGGGACGATGAACGCTCGCGCCGCGAGGTGCTGGCGCTGATGGGGCAGAAATAGAGGGCGGGGTTCTGCGGCTTGGGGCTGCGTTGTGTCCTTCGATACGGGTCTTCGGCTTCGCTCAGCCCCTACTCAGGATGAGCGGTTCTTTTTGGTTTCAATCTGACATCACACCCGCTCATCCTGAGTAGCGACTGAGCTTGGCGAAGGCGCGTATCGAAGGACGCGCACGACCCCAGCTCCCATCACCCCCGCGCCGCATTTGCCGCGCTGATGACCGCGCGCACGCTGGCGGTGGCGACATCCTCGTCGATGCCGACGCCCCAGTGGGTGCGGCCGTCGCCATCGATGCACTCGACATAGGCGGCGGCGCGCACGTCCGATCCCTTGCCGATCGCGTGCTCGCTATAGTCGGCGACATCCAGCTCGATCCCGCACGCCTCGCGCAGCGCCGCGACGACGCTGGAGATCAGGCCGTTGCCGCGCCCGCTGACCGACCGGCGCTCGCCCGCCACGACGATGCAGCCGGCAAAGATGCGGTCGCCGTCGGGTGCGCGCGTTTCCTCATAAGCTTCCAGCGTGATCGGCTGTGCGCCGTCCAGCCGATAGGCGCGCTCGAACGCGCCCCAGATGTCGTCGGCATTGAGCTCGCGGCTGGTCGCGTCGGCCAGCGCCTGGACGTGGCGGCTGAAATCGGCCTGGAGCCTCTTGGGCAGCTTCAGCCCCTTGTCCTGTTCCAGCACCCAGGCGACGCCGCCCTTGCCCGATTGCGAATTGACGCGGATCACCGCCTCGTAACTGCGGCCGAGATCGGCGGGGTCGATCGGCAGATAGGGCACGTCCCAGACCTGGTCGTTGCGCGCCGCCTGCGCGGCAAACCCCTTCTTGATCGCGTCCTGGTGGCTGCCCGAAAAAGCGGTGAACACCAGTTCGCCGGCATAGGGGTGGCGCGGATGGACGGGCAGCTGGTTGCAATATTCGACTGTGCCGATCACCGCGTCGATGTCGGAGAAATCCAGGCCCGGGTCGATCCCCTGGGTGTACATGTTGAGCGCCAGCGTCACGAGGTCGCAGTTTCCCGTGCGCTCGCCATTGCCGAACAGGCACCCCTCGACCCGGTCGGCCCCCGCCATCAGCCCCAGCTCCGCCGCGGCGATGCCGGTGCCGCGATCGTTGTGAGGGTGCAGGCTCAGCACCACGCTTTCCCGATTGCGGATATGGCGGCCGAACCATTCGATCTGGTCGGCATAAATGTTGGGGGTGGCGCACTCGACCGTAGCGGGCAGGTTGAGGATCAGCGGGTGATCGGGCGTCGGGCGGAGCACCTCCATCACCGCCTCGCACACCTCCAGGCTGAAATCGAGTTCGGCGGTGGAGAAGGTTTCGGGCGAATATTCGAAATGCCAGTCGGTATCGGGCTGGGCGGCGGCGCAATCGCGCAGGATCTTTGCGCCCGTCACCGCGATCTCGCGCACTTCGTCGCGGCTCATCCCGAACACGATCCGCCGCCACGCCGGGCTGACCGCGTTATAGAGGTGAACGATCGCCTTGGACGCACCGCGCAGGCTTTCGAAGCTGGTCTCGATCAGGTCGCGGCGCGACTGGGTCAGCACCTGCACCGTCACGTCGTCGGGAATGCGCCCGTCGCGGACCAGGCCGGAGATGAAGTCGAACTCGGTCGCGCCGGCCGAAGGGAACCCGACCTCGATCTCCTTGATGCCGATGCGGACGAGCAGGTCGAAGAAGCGCGTCTTCTTCTCCGCATCCATCGGGTCGATCAGCGCCTGGTTGCCATCGCGCATGTCGGTCGACAGCCAGCGCGGCGGCGCGGTGATGGTGCGCGACGGCCATTGCCGGTCGGGCAGGTCGACCTGTGGGAAGGGGCGATATTTGACGGACGGGTCGCGGAGCATGGTCGGCGGCTCTTTTCGCTGGCGTTGGGTTCGGTCGGCGGCGTTTCACCCTCAAGGGGGACGCGCAACCGCGCTACCCCCTCAAGGGCAGGTAAGCAGCAGGGCGAACAGCTTCGGCGCAACGATCATGCGCGGGTGATGGCGCAGGCGACGGATGATGTCCAGTGGAGAGTGGGGCACTGGAGAACGAAGCGCCGCTCGCTTGGACCTGGCCGACACACCAAAAAACCGCTCATCCTGAGTAGGGACTGAGCTTGGCGAAGGCCCGTATCGAAGGACGCGCGCTTGCTCTCGTCCTTCGATACGCCGGTTCGACAAGCTCAGCGGCTACTCAGGATGAGCGGTTCAAACGATTTTGAACCATGTTGTTGCCGGGCAGGGGTTGGGGTGGGGCCTGTCCGCGCGATCTCCGTCCGCCAGGCCCCCGCCACCTCACTGCTTTTCGAACGCGACGCTGATGTCCAGTTCGACCTCATCGCCGACCAGGGGAATGCCATAGCTGACGCCGAAATCGGAACGCTTGATCGTCGTCTCGGCCTCGAAGCCGACGGTTTCCTTCTTGTTGTAGGGGTTGGTGCCCGCGCCGACGAACTCGGCCTCCAGCGTCACCGGCTTGGTCACGCCGTTGAGCGTCAGGTTGCCGGTGATCTCGGCTTCCATGCCGTTGACCTTGACCGCGGTGGAGACGAAGCGGGCAGGGGCCGGGCTGGGGCCGAAGAAATCGGGCTTGCCGCCGTCCTTGCCGGCACGCAGCAGATGCTCGGTCAGCCCCTTGCTGGCGGTGGTGACGCCCGCGACGGGGATGGTCACGTCGACCTTGGCCGCCGCCGGGTTCTTGGGATCGAGCACCAGCGTGCCCGCGACGTCGCCGAAGATGCCGTAATAATCGTTGAAGCCGAAGTGGTTGACCTCAAAGCCGATCAGCGAATGCGACGGGTCGGTCGCATAGGTGCCGCCGGTGATGCGGCTGGCATCCTGTGCCCCCGGCACCTGCGGCGTGGACTGGCCAACCAGCGGCGTGGCGACGGCAAGGGCGATGACGGCAGTCAGGATCGGACGCATGGAGGATTCCCCGTATGGTGAAAGACGTAAGGGAAATAGGGGCTTGTGGGGGCGATGTGAACCGTGCGGCGCGGAAACCGATCGTTTCGGAGGGGACTCGCAGCTAACTGCAAAGTCATTCTACTGAGATACTTTGTGCTCAGGCTCAAACGGGATCGCGGAGGAGAGCGCCGCCGCTCCAAACCAACGTGGCGTAAACATTTTGGCCGGGCGACTGTTTCGGTACCGACTAACGACTCCAGCCAGATCGGTAAGCGTCGAAGCAACCTCTAAATATAAAGCATCGCCAATCGGGAGTGGTGCACTATCTAAGCGTTCTAGCGCCCGACCGGCTCGTACAAAATGATCTCGCAACTCGGGAGCTGTGTGCATCGCAGTTGAGAACAGCCGATACATAGGGGAGCGCCCCGCAACAGTCTTTCTTAGTTCATGCACTTCAACTACATGGGATAACAGCCAATAATCGCGTGCAAATGAGATAGCATCATAACATATGTCGATTACGCCTGCCATTTGGTGGTCAAATTCGGCTCGCTGTCTGGCGGTTTCCGCGAGTCTCCACTGTAAGACACTGCCATATAATCCGATTGTACCGCCGATTAGAACACCCACGAGTCCGGAAATTATTTCGGGCGTCACATTTTCCCCATGTTTTATCCAAGGCTATGCCGGCTAGCAGTTAAGCTCCTCAATTCCGCTCGCGATCCACCAGCTTGTTCGCGCCGATCCACGGCATCATCGCGCGCAGTTCGCTGCCGACCTTCTCGATCGGGTGGGCGGCGGCGGCCTTGCGGGCGGCCTTCAGCTCCGGCTGGCCGGCGCGGTTGTCGAGGACGAAGTTCTTGACGAAGCGCCCCGACTGGATGTCGGCGAGCACGCGCTTCATCTCGGCCTTGGTCTCCGGCGTGATGATCCGCGGGCCGGTGGTGATGTCGCCATATTCGGCGGTGTTGCTGATCGAATAGCGCATGTTGGCGATGCCGCCTTCATAGAGCAGGTCGACGATCAGCTTGGTCTCATGCAGGCACTCGAAATAGGCCATTTCGGGCGCATATCCCGCCTCGACCAGCGTCTCGAACCCGGCCTGGATCAAGTGGGTGATCCCACCGCACAGCACGGCTTGTTCGCCGAACAGGTCGGTTTCGCACTCTTCCTTGAAATTGGTCTCGATGATGCCCGAACGCCCGCCGCCGACGCCGCTGGCATAGGCGAGCGCGACGTCGTGCGCGTTGCCGCTCGCGTCCTGATGGATCGCGATCAGGCAGGGGACACCGCCGCCACGGACATATTCGGAGCGGACGGTGTGGCCCGGGCCCTTGGGCGCGATCATGATGACGTCGATATCGGCGGGCGGCTCGATCAGCCCGAAATGGACGTTGAGGCCATGGGCAAAGGCGATCGCGCTGCCCGGCTTCATCCGCCCCTTGATGTCGTGCTCATAGATCGCCGCCTGATGCTCGTCGGGGGCGAGGATCATCAGGATGTCCGCCCAGGCGGCGGCATCGGCGGTCGACATGACCTTGAACCCTGCATCGGTCGCCTTGCGCGCGGTCGCCGAGCCTTCGCGAAGGGCGACCGCGACATTTGCCACGCCCGAATCGCGCAGATTCTGGGCATGGGCATGGCCCTGGCTGCCATAGCCGACGATCGCGATGTTCTTGCCCGTGATCAGGTTCAGGTCGGCGTCACGATCATAATAGACACGCATGGTAGGTCTGCTCCCTGTGGCACGTCCCTCGACTTCGCTCGGGACGAACGGTGATGGTATTGAGACTTCGTTCGTTTCGAGCGAAGTCGAGAAACGTGAGATGGCTGCGACGGATCGGGCTCAGGCGGCTTCGTTCCCCCGCGAAATCGCGACGATGCCGGTGCGGGCGATCTCGATCAGGCCGACTTCGCGCATCAACTCGACGAACTTGTCGATCTTTTCGGTGCCGCCGGTCACTTCAAACACGAAGCTGGAGATGGTCGCGTCGACCACGCGGGCGCGGTAGACTTCGGCCAGCCTCAGCGCCTCGATCCGCATGTCGCCGGTGCCGCGTACCTTGACCAGCGCCAGCTCGCGCTCGACATGCGGGCCCATCACGGTCAGGTCGCTGACCTTGTGCACCGGCACCAGCCGCTCGAGCTGGGCGACGATCTGTTCGAGCACCGACGCGCTGGCCGAGGTGACGATGGTGATGCGGCTGACCGAATCGTCGTCGCTGATCTCGCTGACCGTCAGGCTTTCGATGTTGTAGCCCCGCGCGGTGAACATGCCGGCGATCCGCGCCAGGATCCCGGGCTCGTTGTCGACGAGGACGGCGAGGGTGTGCCGCTCGCGCAGTTCTTCCTTGATGTGCATGTTACTCTCCAGCTCCTCCCCGAGCTTGCTCGGGGAGGTGGCAGCACGAAGCGCTGACGGAGGGGCGCTGGCGTAGCCGGCGAGCTGCGCTCGCGGCCCCTCCACCGCTCTGCGAGCGGTCCCCCTCCCCGAGCAAGCTCGGGGAGGACCTGTCCATCCAATCCATCATTACACCAGCGCCTTGGCTTCGTCGTCCATTTCGCCCGAGACTTGGGCGGCACCCAGCAGCATGTCGGTGTGCGCCGCGCCGCTGGGAATCATCGGGAAGCAGTTGGCGAGCTTCGCCACCCGGCAATCGACGATCACCGGGCCGTCATGCGCCAGCATGTCGGCGATCCCCGCGTCAAGCTGGTCGCGTCGTTCGATCAGGATGCCCTTCCAGCCATAAGCCTCGCCCAGCTTCACGAAATCGGGCAGGCTGTCCGAATAGCTCTCGGCATAGCGCGACTGATAGGTCAGCTCCTGCCACTGGCGGACCATCCCCATATATTCGTTGTTGAGGATGAAGATCTTGACGGGCAGGCGATATTGCGTCGCCGTCGCCAGTTCCTGGATGTTCATCTGGATCGACGCTTCGCCGGCGATGTCGATGACCAGCGCATTCGGGTTGCCCAGCTGCGCGCCGATCGCGGCGGGCAGGCCATAGCCCATCGTGCCCAGGCCGCCGCTGGTCAGCCATTTGTTGGGCTGTTCGAAATGGAAATGCTGTGCCGCCCACATCTGGTGCTGGCCGACTTCGGTAGTGATGATCGGGTCGCGGTGGCGGGTCGCTTCCCACAGCGCCCGGATCGCGCGCTGCGGCATGATATCGGTCCCGCGCTCATCGAATTCCAGGCAGCGTTTGGCGCGCCAGCCGTCGATCCGCGCCCACCATTCGGCCAGATCGGGCTTGGGCAACTGCCGCGTTTTCCAGATGCGGACCATGTCCTCCAGCGCGTGGCCGACATCGGCGACGACGGCCAGGTCGACGCGCACCACCTTGTTGATCGACGAGCGGTCGATATCGATGTGGATCTTGCGGCTGTGCGGGCTGAACGCATCCAGCCGCCCGGTAACGCGATCGTCGAAGCGGCTGCCGAGCGCGACGATCAGGTCAGCCTTGTTCATCGCCATATTGGCTTCATAGGTGCCGTGCATCCCCAGCATCCCCAGCCATTGCGGCGAGGAAGCGGGGAGGGCACCCAGCCCCATCAGCGTGGAGGTGACCGGCGCGCCGGTGATCCGGGCGAGCTCGCGCAGCAGTTGCGACGCCCCCGGCCCGGAATTGATGATGCCGCCGCCGGTGTAGAGGATCGGGCGCTCGGCCGCCGCGATCATCTCCACCGCCGCCTCGATCGCGGCGCGGTCCGCCTTCACCTGCGGGCGATAGGTCTTGTGCTGGATCGGTCCGGGCTTGGCATAGCGCGCGGTCGCGACCTGGACGTCCTTGGGGATGTCGACCACCACCGGGCCGGGACGGCCCGAGGTCGCGATGTGGAACGCCTCGTGGATCACGTCGCCCAGCCGCGCCGGATCCTTCACCAGGTAATTATGCTTGGTGCAGTGGCGGGTGATGCCGACCGTGTCGGCCTCCTGAAATGCATCGGTGCCGATCAGCGTCGTCGGGACCTGTCCCGTGATGACGACCATCGGGATCGAATCCATCAGCGCGTCGGTGATGCCGGTGACCGCATTGGTGGCGCCGGGGCCGGAGGTGACCAGCACGACGCCGGGCTTGCCGGTCGACCGCGCATAGCCCTCCGCGGCATGGGTCGCGGCCTGTTCGTGACGGACCAGGATGTGGCGGATCCGCTTCTGCTTGAACAGCGCATCGTAGATCGGGAGCACCGCGCCGCCGGGATAGCCGAACACGACCTCCACACCGAGGTCGCACAACGCCTCGATCAGGATGTCGGCTCCGCTCTTCTCCGCCACGTCGGGTCTCCAATAACCGGGCAAAACCGCCTTGCCGGCGCGTTTAGCACAAAAGTGAGCGGCGCTGCTAACCGCATTAAAAATGCGCGTCAACCGTTAAATTTGTAATCTTCTTTCAAATTCGATCCGCGACATTGTCGGATCTACGTGCGAGATGCGCGGCCACTCAGGCGGCGGCTGGTGGCGGAACCAGGTATATTGGCGCTTGGCATATTGGCGGGTCGCGGCCTGCGCGCGGGCGAGCGCGGTCGCGCGGTCGATGCGCCCCGCCAGCCATTCCGCGATTTCGGTCACGCCGATCGCGCGGCGCACCGGCGCGCTCGCGGCGACGTCGGGACGGGCGATCAGCGCGCGCACTTCGTCGACCGCGCCACCGTCGAACATCGCCGCCAGCCGCCGGTCGCAGCGTTCGGCGAGCCAGGCGCGCTCGGGCAGCAATATCGACGCGACGATCGCCACGCGTCCGCCGATGCCGCCCACCCGGTCCGCCTGCCATGCACGCAGCGGCCGTCCGGTCGCACGTACCACCTCCAGCGCGCGGGCGACGCGGGTCGTGTCGGTCGCGCGCAGCAGTGCCGCGCCCGCCGGGTCGAGCCGTGCCAGTTCGGCATGCGCCGCCGCGACGGGCAGCGCGCGGACCTCGGCGCGCAGCTCGGGCGGAATGTCGGGCACCGGCGCAATGCCGTCGATCAGGGTGCGTAGATACATGCCCGTTCCGCCGACCAGGATCGGCAACGACCCGGCGGCGATCGCCGCGTCGATCGCGGCGGCGGCTTCCGCGGCCCACTGCGCCGCCGAATAGGGCTGCGCACCGTCGACATGCCCGAACAGCCGGTGCGGGGCCTGTGCCTCCTCCGCGACGGTGGGGCGCGCCGACAGGACGCGCAGGTCGCGATAGACCTGGGCGGAATCGGCGTTGATGATCGTGCCGCCGGTGCATTTCGCCAGTTCGAGCGCAAGCGCGGACTTGCCGCTGGCCGTCGGCCCTGCAATGAGCGCGACTTTCGGGGGTTCAAGGGAAGGTGCGATGTTCATCGCGACCGTGATAGCAGCGGCCGGCGTTCATGCGGGCGATATTTCGGAACTGCGCGACCGGCTGCACGACGCCGGCTGCGGGCCGGTCGACTGGGGCTGGATCGACGACGGGATCGCCGCCGACATCGCGTTCGGGCTGGCCCCCGATGCGGCGCGCGTCGCGCTGGAGGGAGCGATCGCGCGGTCGGACATCGTCGTTCAGCCCGCGCATGGCCGGCGCAAGCATTTGCTGGTCGCCGATATGGATTCGACGATGATCACCGTCGAATGCATCGACGAGCTGGCCGACTATGCGGGGCTGAAGGCGGAGATTTCCGCCGTTACCGAGCGCGCGATGCGCGGCGAACTCGATTTCGAGGCCGCGCTCGATTCACGCGTCGCGCTGCTCGCCGGGCTCGAGGAGGGGACGATCGACGAATGCCTCGCCGACCGGGTGGAGGTCATGCCCGGCGCGGTCGAACTGGTGCGCACGATGCGCGGCTGGGGCGCGGTGACGGTGCTGGTCTCCGGCGGCTTCACGCGGTTTGCCGAACCGGTCGGGGCGACGATCGGCTTCGACCGCGTGATCGCCAACCGGCTGGAGATCGCGGACGCAAAGCTGACGGGCCGGGTGCTTCGCCCGATCGTCGATGCGCGCGTGAAGGAACAGGTGCTGCTCGACACCGCCGCCGCCGAACGGCTCGATCGCCCGGCCACGCTTGCGGTCGGCGACGGGGCGAACGACCTGCCGATGCTGCGCGCGGCGGGGCTGGGGATCGCCTATCACGCCAAGCCGGTGGTCGCCGCCGAAGCGGATGCGCGGATCGGTCACCACGACCTGACCGCCTTGCTCTACGCGCAGGGCGTGCCCCGCGCGCAATGGGTGGAATGAAGCGGGTTCAGGGCCTGACGGGCAGGCAGGGGGTGCCGGTCGCCTTCACCGCTGTGCACGCGGCCCCGGCCTCGCTCGCTCCGGCGAACGGGCCGACCTGAAGCCGGGTCACGCCGCCCGATGCGACATAGCTGGGCGTTCGGCCGGCAAATGGCGCGACCTGCCCCGACAGCCGGCCCCACAACGCGCGCGCGTTGGCGGCGTCCTTGAACGCGCCGAGCTGGACCCGCCACGCACCCTGCGCCGATGGCGGCGCGGCCGATGCTGTGGTCGCGGGGACCTTTCCCGGTGGCTTTGGCGCGGCCGCCAGTCCGATCGCCGGCGTACCGATCGCGCGTGCCTTGCGCGGCCCGCGGCCGGGCAATGTCGCGGCGAGCTTGAGCGCGCGCTGGCGCTCCTGCACCGACAGATACAGGTCCATCTGATCCAGCGTCGTCGCGGCCTGTGGCAGGTTGGTGTCGCCCGCGCGCAGCACCAGGGCATAGGCGCGGACCCAGTCCTTCGCCACGCCCTCGCCGTTGAAATACATGGTGCCCAGCACGAACTGCGCGCGCGGCTCGCCCCGGCTGGCGGCGCGGTCGAGCCAGGTCACCGCGTCGGCGAAGCGGTCGCGCTGATGCAGCGCCAGGCCGTACATCTCCTCGGCCTTCTGATGCCCCTGCAGCGCGGCGCGGCGATAATAGTCCTCCGCCTGGTTCAGGTCCGCGGGCACGCCGCGGCCGAGCTTATACGCCTGGGCCAGATTGAACTGCGCGTCCGCGTCGCCGGCGTCGGCCAGGGGGCGCCACGCCTGGACGGCTGCGGAATAATCGCCACGCTCCCACGCATCGACGCCCGCCTTGACGGCCTCGGGACCGCCTGCCTGGGCGCGTCCGGCGACCGGCACCATGGCCGATATGACCAGCGCCGTCGCCAGCATCGCCGTCCGCCCGTGCTTCATCGCTGCCGCTCCCGTGCCGTCGCGCATCCTTTATTCCGGATAAACCGGCATTGGCAAAGAATTGGTAAGCGGCATGCAAACGCCATTAACGGCTTTTTATCATCCCGCATGGCAAGCGAGCATCTGGATAGCCAATATCAGGGGTTCCGATGCGAGTTTTGGCGATGGCGTCGCAAAAGGGGGGATCGGGCAAGACCACCCTTTCCGGGCATCTAGCCGTTCAGGCCCAGCTGGCCGGGGCGGGGCCCGTCGTTCTGATCGACATCGATCCGCAGGGTTCGCTGTCCGATTGGTGGAACGAGCGCGAGACCGAATTTCCGGCCTTTGCCCAGACCACGGTCGCGCGGCTGGCCGCCGACCTCGAGGTGCTGCGCCAACAGGGCTTTCGCCTGGCGGTGATCGACACGCCGCCCGCCATCACCATGGCGATCCAGAGCGTGATCCAGGTCGCCGAACTCATCGTCATCCCGACGCGTCCCAGCCCGCACGACCTGCGCGCCGTCGGCGCGACCGTCGATCTGTGCGAGCGCGCCGGCAAGCCGCTGATCTTCGTGGTCAATGCCGCCACGCCCAAGGCCAAGATCACCTCGGAAGCCGCCGTCGCGCTGTCGCAGCACGGTACCGTCGCCCCGGTCACCATTCATCACCGCACCGATTTCGCCGCGTCGATGATCGACGGGCGCACCGTCATGGAAATCGACCCCAATGGCCGGTCGTCGCAGGAAGTGATCGCGCTGTGGAGCTACATCTCCGACCGGCTCGAAAAGAATTTCCGCCGTACCGTGTTCGCCGCGCCCGTCGCGCATGGCGCGGGCTTCGGCAATGTCCGTCAGGCCGCCGGCTTCGGCCGGCGCGTGGTCAGCTAAAGGGTCAGGATGATGTTCGGTAGTTCCAAACCCGCTGCTTCGCTGTCCTCCGGGCTGCTCGCCCGCAAGGGCCAGGCGCGCCCGGCCATGCGTCCCCAGGGCTTTGTCGGCTTTCCTGCCAACGGCACGCTCGAAGATCTGGGCTGGAACGACATGGGCGGCGAACCCGCCCCGGTCGCGCAGCCCTTCGCCCCCGACATGCTGCCGCCGGTCGATCCGGAAGCCGCGCCGCTGCCCCAGGTGCTGCGCCAGCGCGCGTCGCTGAAGGCCGAATTCGACGCCGCCGCAGCCGATGAAGCCGGCGAAGACGACGTCGTCGCCGACACCGCATTCGCCTCGCTCGACCGCGCGCTCGCGCCCCGCCCGGTGCCGGTGGAAATGCCCGCCGAAGTTGCCGCGGTGCCGACGCCGGAACTGCGGCCGGTCTCGCTCAACACCGCCGCGCGCATCAAGCGCGAGACGGTGACGAAGCAGGCGAAGGCGGCGTTCACGCTGCGCCTCGATGCCGAACGGCACCTGCGCCTGCGGCTCGCCTCCGCCGTGCGCGGCGCGTCGGCGCAGAAGCTGGTGACCGAGGCGCTGGACCAATTCCTGGCGGCACTGCCCGAAGTGGACGCGCTGCTCGACCAACTGCCCACCGGCAAGGATCGCAAATCGAGGGGGAAGGCATGAAGTCCCGTACGCTGTTCTCCAGTGCCCTGACGGCGCTGGTCCTGGTTGCGCCGGTCGGCGTGATGACCGGCATCGGCGTCATCGCCCAGGCGAGCGACCAGAGTGCCGAGGCCCGGATGAAGATGGCCGCCGTCGCGGTGGAAAAGGCCGAAAAGGCGCTGGCCAAGGGCCGGACCGACCTGGCCATCCGCCATGCGGAAAGCGCGGTCGCCTATGTGCCGACCAACCCGGCCTATCGCATGCTGCTCGGCCAGTCCTATCTGTCGGGCGGGCGCTTTGCCTCGGCGGCGCAGACCTTCAACGACGTGGTCCAGCTTGATCCCGCCAACGGGCGCGCCGCGCTGCACCTCGCGCTTGCGCAGACCGCGCTCGGCGACTGGGTCGCGGCGCGGTCGACGCTGGAAACGCACGCGACGCTGATCTCGCCGACCGACCGGGGCCTCGCGCTCGCGCTCGCCGGCGATCCCGGCACCGCCATCGCCATTCTGGGCGAAGCCGCGCGCGCGCCCGACGCCGATGCGAAGGTGCGCCAGAATCTCGCGCTGTCGCTCGCGCTCGCCGGCCGCTGGGCCGAGGCCCGCGCGGTCGCGGCGTTCGATGTGCTGCCCGGCGAACTCGACAAGCGCATGCTCGAATGGGCCAGCTTCGCGCGTCCCCAGACCGCGGCGGACCAGGTCGCGACGCTGCTCGGCGTCACCCCCGCGGCGGACCAGGGCCAGCCGGTCCAGCTTGCGCTGGTGACGAGCGGACCCGCACTGGCCGTCACCATGCCGGCCGACGAAGTCGCTGCCGAAGCGCCGGCGCCGGTCGATGCCGCGCCCGTCGACATCGCACCGGTCGCGGTTGCGGTCGCGCCGGTCGCGCCGGTCGCGGAGCCTGCGCCGGTCGAAACCGGCACTGCGGCTGCGGTCTCGGACCAGCCCGCGATCGTCTTCGCGCCGCGTCAGGAGGTCGTCCAGACGATCAAGCCCGTCGCCAATGTCCGCCCCGCGCGCGTCGCTGCTCCGGCCAAGCCAGTGCTGTCGGTCGGCGCGATGGCCGCCAAGCCGGCCGCGCCGCGCAGCTTCGCCTCGGGCACTTTCTATGTTCAGCTCGGCGCGTTCGACAACGCCGCGGTCGCGCAGGATGCGTGGCGGCGGATGAACCGGCGCCACGCCGCGCTGGGCAAGCTGACCCCGCATGAACATCAGGTCGAACTGAACGGCACCAGCTTCTATCGCCTGTCGGTCGGCGGCTTCACGCGCGGCGATGCCGACGCGCTGTGCCGGACGATCCGGGCGCGGGGCGACCGCTGCTTCGTGCGCGGCACCACCGGCGAAAAGGTCGCGAGCTGGCACAAGGGCTTCGCGCTCGCCAGGCGGGGATGACGAATCGGCGGGCCGGCCAGCCGCCGGCTCGTCGCGATCTTGCGCGCTGGCTTTTCGCTAGCCGCGCGCGTCGAACGCGCCGCCCTTCATTACCCTGAGCACGCGACCCTGGACGGGCAGGCCGTCGAAGGGCGTGTTGCCTGCCTTGGCGACCATCTGGTCGGCGTCGATCAGCCACGGCGCGTCGGGATCGACCAGAATGAGGTCCGCGGGCTGGCCGGGGGCGAGCGTGCCGGTGTCGAGCCCCAGGATGCGCGCGGGATTGCGCGCCAGCAGCGCGAACAGCCGCTCCATCGTGATCACGCCGTCGCGCACGAAGCCCAGGCCCAGCGCGAGTAGCGTTTCCGCCCCCGCCGCACCTTCGGCCGAATCCGCGAATGGCAGCCGCTTCTGCTCCGGCCCGCGCGGGTCGTGGCCTGATGTCAGCACGTCGATCGTCCCGTCGGCCAGCGCGGCAATCGCCGCCTGCCGGTCGTTCTCGTCGCGCAGCGGCGGCGACAGATGCGTGAAGGTGCGGAAATCGCTCATCGCGATGTCGGACAGCAGCAGGTGCGCGGGCGTGATGCCACAGGTGACCGCGATGCCGCGCGCCCGTGCCGCGCGGATCAGATCGAACCCGCGCGCGGTCGTGACCTGGCGGAAATGGATGCGCGCCCCGGTTTCCTCCGCCAGCATCAGGTCGCGGGCGATCGCCAGCGCCTCGGCGATCGCGGGCGCGGCGGGCAGGCCCAGACGGGTCGCCGTCTCGCCCGCCGTCGCCACGGCTGCACCGGCCAGCCCGCCATCCTCGGCATGCGCGATCACGGTCAGCCCGACGTCGCGGGCATAGCCGAGCACGCGGCGCATGACGCCCGCATCCGCGATCCAGCGCCGCCCGGTCGCGACCGCGCGCGCGCCCGCATCTGCATTGATCGCAATTTCGGCGAGGTCGGTGCCGTTCAGTCCACGCGTCGCCGCCGCGATCGGGTGAACCCAGATCTCCGGCTTGCCCATCGCCGCGCCGCGCTGGATGATGCCGGGATCGTCGAGCACCGGCGACTGGTCGGGCATCAAGCCGACGCGCACGATCCCGCCGGCGCGGAACGCCGCCTTGTCGATCGCGAACACGCCCAGATCGACGATCGCGGGCGCGAGCAGCTTGCCCCGGCAGTCGATGGTTTCGGCTTCAGCCTTTCCAGCCTCAAAAGAGCCGTTGGTTTCGAGCGAAGTCGAGAAACCTGAGCCGGGCATACGTTTTTCGACTTCCGCCTCCGGCGGAAGTTTATCCTGAGCGCCCGCCCTGCGGGCAGTCGAAGGGCTCGAAACGAACGGGGTCTTCAGGATCATGTCTTCCTGGACTACCAGCTCACCCGCGTGCACCCCGCCGTCGGGACAAACCAGTGTGGCATTCGTAAAGCGAACCGCGCTCATGCCCAGCCCTCCACGCCGCGCGCGCGGCGGGTCAGCACGTCCAGGCACGCCATGCGCACCGCCACCCCCATTTCGACCTGCTGGGTGATCGCCGATCGCGACGCGTCGTCGGCGACGCTCGAATCGATCTCGACCCCGCGGTTCATCGGACCCGGATGCATGACCAGCGCATCGGGCCGCGCGCGCGCCAGCCGTGCCGGGGTCAGGCCGTAGCGGAAATGGAACTCGCGCGTCGACGGCACGAACCCGCCGTTCATCCGCTCGTTCTGCAGGCGCAGCATCATCACCACGTCCGCCCCGTCGAGCGCGGCGTCGAAATCATGGTGCGCCGTCACTCCCATGCGCGCCACTCCCTCAGGCATCAGCGTCGACGGCGCGACGACATGGACGTCGGCGGCGAGCGCGGTCAGCGCCAGGATGTTGGAGCGCGCGACGCGGCTGTGGCGGATATCGCCGCAGATCACGACGCGCTGTCCCGCGATCGATCCCTTGCGCCGCCGGATGGTCAGGGCATCGAGCAGCGCCTGGGTTGGGTGCTCGTGCCAGCCGTCGCCTGCGTTGAGCACGGGGCAGTCGACCTTGTCCGCGATCAGCTGCACCGCGCCCGAACTGCCGTGGCGGATGACGATCACGTCGGCGCGCATCGCGTTGAGCGTGACCGCGGTGTCGATCAGCGTTTCGCCCTTCTTCACGCTCGACTGCGCGGCGTGCATGTTGACGACGTCGGCGCCCAGCCGCTTGCCCGCGATCTCGAAGGACAGGAGCGTGCGCGTCGAGTTTTCGAAGAACGCGTTGATCTGGGTGATGCCGTCGAGCCGCCGGTCGGATGCCGCGCGCGCGCGGTTCGCCTCGACCCATTGTTCGGCCTCGTCGAGCAGGAACATGATCTCGTGCGGCTGCAGACCCTGGATGCCCGTCAGATGCCGGTGCGGGAACGCCGCGCTGCCGTTCAGGACCGTGCCGGGGCGATGATCGGAATGCTGCATCAGGGCGGTCATCTAGCCGATGGCACCCGCAAGTAAAGCGGCCGCGGCCGCCCCACGCGTGATGTCACCCCGGGGTCGACCCGGGTTCCCACTGTTCGTTGCGCCGGATCAGGCAGCGGGACCCCGGCGCAAGGCCGGGGTGACGAGCTTTGATTCCGACGATGGCCCCATGCCTCAGCGGTCAAGCGAGCCGCTGGCCAGCCCGTCGATCGCACCCTGCAGGATATAGGCGGCGGCGTGGTTGTCGACGCGCTCGGCGCGCTTGGCGCGGCTCATGTCCTGTTCGATCATCGCGCGCTCGACCGCGACCGTCGACCAGCGTTCGTCGCACAGCAGGATGGGAAGGCCAAGCGCGGCGAGGTTGCGCGCGAACGCCCGTGTCGACTGGCTGCGCGGCGATTCGCTGCCGTCGAGGTTGAGCGGCAGGCCGATGACGATGCCCTTGACCGACTGTGCGGCGATGATCCGCGCAATCGCCGCCTGGTCGGCGGTGTACTTGGTCCGGCGGATCAGCTCGGCGGGGCTGGCGAAGCTCCAGCCCGCGTCGCACAGCGCCGTCCCGATCGTCCGGCTGCCCACGTCCAGCCCGATCAGCCGGCCCCCGTCGGGCAGCGCCGCCAGGAACGCGGCGCGATCGGTCGTCGGTGTCATCGCGCAAACACCTTCAGCCGCCGGTCGGCATCGGCGCGGACATTCGCCCAGAACAGGCTGTAGTCGAACACATGATAATTGTTGCCGGGCAGCACATAGGGGCCCAGTTCCGGCGGCTCCCCGATCAGCAGGACGCCGCGCTCGGCGCAGCGCGCGGGCACGCGCCCCGGCGCGATCGTCGCACTCTTCAGGTCGTCGGAGGCGAACAGCGTGCCCAGATTGGCGTTGGCGGGCGCGGCATCCCCGGCATTTCCCGTGATCGGGTTGGTGCAGATCATCGGCGTGCCCCGGCGCGGCTGGCCGTCAAAGCCCGTCGTCGCATCGAAGGTGTCGAGGATCAGCGACGGATCGGCCGGTTCGCCGAAGCTTTGCCATGACAGGATGCAGTTGGCCTGTTCGGCGCGGCGGCATTCGGCAAGCCCCAGCGCCGGCAGGTCGGTCGTGCGCGACACCGGCCAGCCGACGACATAGGCCGCGACCACGCGGCGCGCGAGCGGCGTGCCCGCCACCCGGTCCTTGAGCAGGCGGGTCAGGTGCAGCGCCCCCTGACTATGCCCGGCCAGGATGATCGGGCGGTCGGGACCGGCTTCGCGCACGAACTGGCTGAACGCCGCGTCGATGTCGCCATAGGCCAGGTCGAGCGCCGCCTGCGCGTCCGCCGCGCTGGTCAGGAATGCGCCGAACGTCGCCTGGCGATAGCGCGGCGCCCAGATCGCACCGGCGGCATTGAACGCGCTCGCCTGGCCGCGCAGGAACGTCGCTGCCAGATCGTTGGCGCGCGCGTCGTCGAGCGGCGCGTTCCAGCGGCTGCGGTCGAGATAGGAGGTCGGGTGGATGAAGAAGACCGCGGCCGGCGCATCGGTCGCGGGCCGATAGCCCTCGGGCGTCCACAGGGCCGGATTGCCCGGCTGGTCCGGTCGCGCGATCCACAGGCGGGCATCGGCATAGGCGTTGGTCTCGACGCGCGGCAGCGCCTCGAACCGGGCCGAGGGAACCAGCGCGAAACGCGTCAGCTGGACCCCGAACAGGCGATAGGCAAAGGCGGCGGCGAGCGTCAGCACGATCAGGATGGCGACCACGTAGAGGAATTTGCGAGCCAAGCCGGCTTCTCCATTGTGCAATGCAGCATCGGTGCTGCCGGGGCAATTGCGGTTGCGCGACTGATGGTTGCTGGTCATGCAACTGTCCAGACCGACTTTGGTCGCCGGCACATCGGGTAAGGAGGGAGCGGAGGGGATGAACGAAGCCGATCGATCCGCGCAATCGACGCCGGCATGGCCGGCGCGCACGCCGTTGCTTGCCGGGCTGGGGCTGGCGACCGGCCTGACCGCGCATCGCATCGTTGAGGCCTCAGGCCAAAACCCCGGTGCCGTCGCGATCGGCTGGGTCAGCTTTGTTGTGGTTGCTGCCGCTGTCATCGGCTTCACGATCGATCGACCGAGCGGCGTTGCGTCATTGCTGTTCGGCCTGGGGTGCGGCGTCATCGCCGGCCTGATCGCCGCATTGAACGGCCCGACCGAGAGCTGGAGCGCGAGCGAAGGCTGGCGGATGGTCAGCGGGGCGCTGGCGATCGGCATCGCCGCGCCGCTGTTTCAGGCAAGCACGCGGCAGGGGCGCGGGTGGCCGTCGATTGCCGTCCAGTCGGTCCACGATCACGCCTGGACCAACGCGGTGCTGTTCGCCGGCAGCTGGGTGTTTGTCGGCATCGCATTCCTGCTGTTGCTGGTGGTCAGCGAGCTGTTCCACCTGATCGGCATCGATCTGCTGCGCGATTGGCTGCGCGACAACGCGGTCGTGGCTGCGCTGGTCGGCGGCGCGTTCGGCGCGGGGCTGGGGCTGTTGCGCGACCAGGATCGGGTGGTGCGCCTGCTCCAGGCGGTGGTGCGCAACGTGCTGGCGGTGCTGGCCCCAGCGTTGGGCGCGGCGTTGCTCATTTTCCTGGGCGCGCTGCCCTTCACGGGCGTCGATGCGTTGTGGGAAGCCTGGGGATCGGCGGCAACCTTGCTGCTTGCCTGTGCCGTCGCGGCGCTGATGCTGGTCAATGCGGTGATCGGCAACGCGCCGGAGGAGCAAGCGCGCAACCGCGCGCTGCGGTTCGGCGCGATTGCGCTCGGCATCGTCATGCTGCCGCTGGCGCTGCTCGCCGCCTTCGCGATCGGCCTGCGCGTCCATCAATATGGCATCACGCCCGACCGGCTGTGGGCGATCAGCTTCGCCGCGCTCGCCAGTGCGTACGGCCTGGCCTATCTCGTCACGCTGGTCCGGCGGCGCGCGGCATGGATTGCGGCGTTGCGCCACGCCAATCTGCGCCTGGCGATCGGCACTGCGCTGTTCGCGCTGCTGCTCGCGACCCCGCTGGCCGGCTTCAACGCGATCGCGACGCGCGACCAGATCGCCCGGCTGGAATCGGGCAGGGTGCGCGCGGACCAGTTCGACTGGACGGCGCTGCGCTTCGATTTCGGCGCGCCGGGCCGTCATGCGCTCGAACGGCTGGCCAGGGGACCCGACAAGGCGCTGGCGGCGCGGGCCGCGGCCGCGCTGGGCCAGAGCAGCCGCTACGCGGCGGCTCAGGACGCGCAGCGTCGCGCGAGCACCGCGTCGATGGCTCGCCGGGTGCGAGTCCTGCCCGCCGGGACTGCGCTGCCCGACGGGTTGCGCGATCGCCTGGCCGATATCGGCGACTGCGGCTTCGACACCGCGCGCTGCACCGTGCTGTTCGTCTCACCGCGCGAGGCGCTGGTCCTCCCCGACGGCTGCATCTCGGGGCCCGCGACCATTGCGGCGTGCGACGCGACGCGGCTGGAACGCACTCCCGGCGGCTGGGCGGTCGCGCCGATCCGCCCCGTCGCCGGCGCCGGTGCCGCGCCCGGCAGCCTCGCCCGCGACTATCGCGCCGGGCGGCTGGAAGTCCGCCGGGTCGAGCGTCGCCAGCTCTTCATCGGCGACCAGCCGGTCGGTGCCGCGTTCGAGTGACGCTTTGGCGTTGCGCCGCCCCCGCGGCCGGTGCTAGCCGCTCGGGCCATGTCCGTAGATATCTCCACCGTCAAACGGGTCGCCGGGCTCGCCCGCATCGCGATCAGCGACGACGAAGCCGCGCGCCTCGCGCCCGAACTCGCCAACATCCTGGGCTGGATCGAGCAGCTGAGCGAAGTCGACTGCACCGGCATCGAACCGATGACCGCGGTCATCCCCAACACGCTGCGCCTGCGCGACGATGTCGTCACCGACGGTGATTGCCGCGACGCGGTGCTCGCCAACGCGCCTCAGGCCGAACACGGCTTCTTCGCAGTGCCGAAGGTGATCGAATGACCGACCTCACCGATCTCGGCATCGCGGCGCTGCGCGACGGCATCCGCCTGGGCAATTTCAGCGCGCGCGAAGTCGCCGACCAGTTCATCGTCAAGGTCAGCAAGGCCAAGCCGCTCAACGCCTTCCTCGTCGAAACCCCCGACCATGCGCTTGCCGCCGCCCGCGAAGCCGATACCGCGCGCGCAGCCGGTGAAGTGCTGAAGCCGCTGGCCGGCGTGCCGATCGGGATGAAGGACCTGTTCTGCACCAGGGGCGTGACCTCGACCGCGGCCAGCCACATCCTCGAAGGCTTCAGGCCGACCTATGAATCGACGGTCAGCCAGAAATTGTGGGATGCCGGCGCGGGCATGCTGGGCAAGCTCAACATGGACCAGTTCGCGATGGGTTCGTCCAACGAAACCAGCGCGTTCGGCAATGTGGTCAGCCCCTGGCGACGCAAGGACGGCGGCAATGCCCCGCTGACCCCCGGCGGATCGTCGGGCGGCAGCTCGGCGGCGATTGCGGCGCGGCTGTGCCCCGGCGCCACCGGCACCGACACCGGCGGCTCGATCCGCCAGCCGGCCGCGTTCACCGGCATTGCGGGGATCAAGCCGACCTATGGCCGCTGCTCGCGCTTCGGCATCATCGCCTTTGCCTCCTCGCTCGACCAGGCGGGACCGATGGCGCGCGATGTCCGCGACTGCGCGATCCTGCTCAGGGAAATGGCAGGGTTCGATCCGCGCGACGCGACTTCGCTCGACGTCGCCGTGCCCGACTGGGAGGCCGCGCTGTCGCCCAGCCTGGCGGGCAAGCGCATCGGCATCCCGAAGGAGTATCGCGTCGACGGCATGCCCGCCGCGATCGACGCCTTGTGGCAGCAGGGCATCGCCTATGCCCGCGATGCCGGAGCCGAGATCGTCGAGGTTTCGCTGCCCCACACCCGCTACGCGCTGCCGGCTTACTACATCATCGCGCCGGCGGAGGCGTCGTCCAACCTCGCCCGTTATGACGGGGTGCGCTATGGCCAGCGCGACCTGCCCGATGGCGCGGGGTTGCAGGACATGTATGCCGCCACCCGCGCCGCCGGCTTCGGCGATGAGGTCAAGCGGCGCATCATGATCGGCACCTATGTGCTCTCGGCCGGCTTCTACGACGCCTATTACACCCAGGCGCAAAAGGTCCGCGCGCTGATCGCCCGCGATTTCGAGCGCGTGTGGGACCAGTGCGACCTGCTGCTCACCCCGACTGCGCCGTCATCGGCCTTTGCGTTGGGGGAAAAGTCCGCCGATCCGATCGCCATGTATCTGAACGACGTCTTCACTGTCCCGTCCTCGCTCGCCGGCCTGCCGGCGATGAGCGTGCCGGCCGGGCTGGACGAGGCCGGGCTCCCGCTGGGCCTGCAGATCATCGGCAAGCCGCTTGACGAACAGGGGGTGCTCAACGCCGGTCTTGCGATCGAACAACGCGCGGGCTTCGTCGCGCGGCCGGACGCGTGGTGGTAGACGGGTATTACCGGATAAGGTATTACTTTCCGCATGACCAAGCACAGTCGCCTGACCGTCAAGGGGCAAGTCACGATCCCTAAAGACGTGCGTGACAAGCTTGGCCTGAAGCCTGGTGACCCTGTCGCATTCGTGAACGAAGGCGATTACATCGCCGTGCGCAAGGGCGAGGAGAGCCATGTGGATCGCGCATCGCGACGCGACGATATGCTGAAGCGGATCGACCAAGCGCGGCGTTATGCGCTGCCAATGGATATGACGACCGATGCGTATATGGCGCTGATTCGCGAACCCGTGCCGATCCCGGGCGGAAAATGATTTTCGTCGACAGCAACATTTTCATCGACCTGATTGATCCGCAAAGCGACTGGTACGAGTGGTCGCAGGAGAAAATTGTCGATCCCGCGGACGATCTAGTCATCAACCACGTCGTGCTAGCCGAGGTTGCTCGACAATTTGCATCATTGGCCGAGCAGCAAAACTACTTCGCCACCCTGGGCGTCCTTGTCGAGTTGCTGGATGAAAAAGCAGCCTTTCGCGCCGGGCAGGCACACAACGCCTATCATCGGGCCGGCGGTGTGCGCGAAGGCATCCTTGCGGATTTCCTGATCGGCGCCCACGCTGCCACGCTTGGCGCGACATTATTGACCCGCGACAGACAGCGGTTCGCCGCCTATTTCCCTGAATTGACCCTCATCACCCCCGAGACCCACCCATGACCGACGCCGCCACCGCCACCACCTCCAACTACCGCATCCCCGGCGCGACCGGCGACTGGGAAGTCGTGATCGGGCTGGAGGTCCACGCCCAGGTCACGTCGAAGGCCAAGCTGTTTTCCGGCGCGGCGACCGAATTCGGGGCGGAGCCGAACACCCAGGTGTCGCTGATCGACGCGGCGATGCCTGGCATGCTGCCCGTGCCCAATCGCGAATGCATCCGCCAGGCGGTGCGCACCGGCCTCGCCATCGATGCGCAGATCAACATATGGTCGCGTTTCGACCGCAAGAATTATTTCTACGCCGATCTGCCCCAGGGATATCAGATCAGCCAGCTCTATCACCCGCTGGTCGGCGAGGGTGCGCTGACCATCGACGCGGATGAAAAGGCCGGGATCGCCGCGCCCAAGCGCATCGGCATCGAGCGCATCCATGTCGAGCAGGATGCCGGCAAGCTGATGCACGATCAGCATCCGACCCGCTCCTATGTCGACTTGAACCGCTCGGGCGTCGCGCTGATGGAAATCGTCAGCCGCCCCGACATGGCGTCGCCGGCGGAGGCGGGCGCCTATCTTTCCAAGCTCCGCTCGATCCTGCGCTATGTCGGCTCGTGCGACGGCAATATGGACCAGGGGTCGATGCGCGCCGACGTCAATGTCAGCGTGCGCAAGCCCGGCGATCCGTTGGGCACGCGCACCGAGACCAAGAACGTCAACTCGGTCCGTTTCGTCATGCAGGCGATCGAGCATGAGGCGCGCCGCCAGGTCGACGTGCTCGAATCGGGCGGCACGATCGTCCAGGAAACCCGGCTGTTCGATCCCGACAAGGGAACGACCCGGTCGATGCGGTCGAAGGAGGACGCGCACGACTATCGCTATTTCCCCGATCCCGACCTGCTGCCGCTCGAACTCGACGATGCGTTCATCGCGGAATGCCGCGCGTCGCTTCCCGAACTGCCCGATGCCAAGCGTGCGCGCTACGAAGGGCTGGGCATCACGCCCTACAACGCCGCGGTGCTGACCGCCGATGTCGAGACCGCCCGCTGGTTCGACGCGCTGCTCGATGCCGGGGCCAAGCCGGTTCAGGCCGCGAACTGGGTGGGCGCCGAGCTGTTCGGTGCCCTCAACCGGCTTGGCAAGGATATTGAGGAAAGTCCGGTAAGTCCATCACAAGCCGCCGAATTGCTCGCGCTGATTGCTGATGGCACGCTCTCCAACACGCTCGGCAAACAGGTGTTCGAGCTCATGCTCGAAACCGGGCAGGGGGCGGGTGCGCTCGTCGAGGAGCGTGGCCTCAAGCAGACCAGCGACACGGGCGCGATCGAGGCGGAAATCGCCAAGGTGATGGCCGCCAATGCCGACAAGGTCGCCGAATATCGCGGCGGCAAGGACAAATTGTTCGGCTTCTTCGTCGGCCAGACGATGAAGGCGATGGCGGGCAAGGCCAATCCCGCGGTGGTGAATGAGTTACTGAAGAAGGCGCTGGACGGCTGAGCGTGAGCCCCGGCCCCTCGGGTCGCTTGCGAAGGTTGAAGGGTTGGGCGTGCTGCCCGGTGGATGCCGGAACAAGTCCGGCGTGACGGACGAGCTTTGGTAACCTCCCTTCACCGTCACCCCGGCCTTGTGCCGGGGTCCACTGCGCCGACTGCGCGGTGGGCTGATGTTTTGCACTGTCCTTCAAGCCGGTGACGTGGCTAGGCTTGGGACCGCGATTTGCATGACATTCTGCCTAACCCGATCCCGGAGCCCGGAAATGACTCGCCACAGCCCGCAACTTCCGCAACTTCGCCGCCGCGCCCTCGTCGCTTTCGCCACGTTCGCGTCGCTTTTCGGCTGTGCCTTCGCGCTCGCACAGGACGCGCCGACGCCCCCGGCGGCGCCCTTGCCCCGCGTCCTCATCGAAACCAGCGTCGGCACGATGACCGTCGAGGCGGACGTGGTGCACGCGCCGATCACGGCGGGCGATTTCCTGAAATATGTCGCGCAGAAGCGGCTGGACGGCGTTGTCTTCTATCGCGTCGTCAAGGTGCAGGACCAGTTCGGCTTCGTCCAGTTCGGGCCGCAGGGTGACCCAAAACGCGTGCTGCCGCCGATCAAACATGAGCCGACGACGCAGACGGGCCTCAGCCACACCGACGGCGTGCTGTCGGTCGCGCGGCTGGAGCCGGGCACGGCGCGGGGCGAGTTCACGATCATGGTCGGCGACCAGCGACGCGGGCTCGACGCCGGCAATGGCGCGCCCGCCGACAATCTCGGCTATGCCGCCTTCGGCCGCGTGGTCGAGGGGCGCGAGGTGCTGGTCCGCATCCTCGACACCCCGGTCGATCCCGAAAAGAACAGCCGCGGCGCGTTCAAGGGCGAGATGCCCGGCGATCCGGTGCGGATCATCCGCGCGGTCCGCCTTGCAACGCCGGTCAGCGCGCCCGCGCGCTAGGCGATCGGCTGGCCCGGTGCCGGGCCTGGAATCGTCGGCGCGGGGTCGGGCACATCGATGTCGGGGCTGGGCGGACGAATCT
>NZ_LSKG01000137.1:0-2813 GCF_001557005.1 Sphingomonas sp. CCH15-F11
CTGGCAGGTTGTGTGTATCGTCTGGCCGGCAGCCGCCATTTGAGCCGGTTTCACAATTATCCGGTTTTGACACTGGACATTGGCATTCTCGAAGCACGGCCATGAGAAACGTCAGCACCGTGGAACCCGCTTGTTCCATTCAGGAATGACCCTAAGGCGACGCTTGCCCCAGTAGCTGATGTCCATCGAAAACCAGACGGGCGCGCCTTGGCGTCTGTAGATGATCTGGTCGCCCGAGTCCCCTCTGGTGGAATTTCGGTAACATGACCTCCAGCCTCGCCGTTCCAGTGCGTCGACGACCGCGAATACGGCTGTCTGGTCCAGGTCGTGCCACAAGGTCAGTCGGTCAAAACCGCCACCGCCGTCGCTGCCGTCCAGATCGACCGCCGCCCTGTAAGGCCCGTGTCCCGCGATCATCACCTCCTGCTTGCGGCAACGCATGTCGATCGTGAACGCGATGCAGCGGGTGAAGCCCGCGTTTCGGGCTGTGGCCAGGCTTCCGCTCACCGGCAGGCCGTCAATCAGCATCGCAGGGGGCGGAGGTCGGGTCGGGCCTTCACACCCCGTGATGGCGATCAGGATGGCCAGCATTCCAATATGGCGCGTCGAGCGGATCATCATGGTCAGCCGTTGAGGGCTTCCGCCGAACCATGCGGCCGGGTCCAACGCCGATCGGGCAACTGGCTTCGCATCCAGCGCAGCAAAGGTGCCTCGATCCAAAGATGAAAGACCAGGGAAAGGGCGACGGTGACGGCCACGGCACCAGCAAGGTAGAGCCACGACACCGGAACCTGGTTAGGCGGGAGCTGCAGCAGCTGCCCGATCGCGATCGGGTGCAGCAGGTAGATCGCGTACGACGCGGCACCCAGCAGGAGGACCGGTTTGCTCCGAACGACGAACCCGCCATGTTCGGCGATTACGAGGCCGAGGATGATCGCCCCCGCCGGCAAGCCCCAGGTCAGAACGCGTCCGATGTCCTGAAAATCATCAGGATCGTAGCCGGTCACGCGCGGGAGCGTCAGCAACAGGACCAGGCCCACGCCAGCGATGAGCAGCCCCGCGCTTCCCGGAACGGAGCGCAGCACATGGGAGCGGTTGGTCAGCAGGTAAACAGCGATGCCCAAACCGAACTCGAGCAACAAAGGCCACGGCCCCGGCAAACCGGGCAGGTGGACCAGCGCCAGGATCCCCAGCAGAGCCAGGCTGATCACTGGCGCGTGGCGGGGGCCGAAGCGGAGCGCGAGCCAATACAGGACGTAGAAGCCGAGCTCGTACACAAGCGTCCACGCGACGAAGATAAGCACCGGCCGTCCTCCCGGACCAGGCAGGTAGAGCATTGACTGGATGAGCCACCCGAACGCTTCGGTCATGCCGATGTTCGGCAACGCAAACAGGACGGCGATCACGGTAGCGATCCAGTAGGCCGGGACGACCCGGATCAGGCGGTGCGTCAGGAAATAGCGCGGATCGCGCGAGGAGCTATGGGCGATGATGAAGCCGCTCAGCACGAAAAACAGATCGACGCCGGATGCGCCGACCGTGAACGGCAGGCCCGTCGCAGGCATAAGCCCGAAATGGAATATGACCACGCCGATGGCGGCGAGTGCTCGAACGCCTTGCAGGTTGGCCAGCATTCGACCGCTACAGCGTTTCAGTGCCTGGATGAAGGCGATGGTGCCACCGCGCCAGCATCCAGACGGCCGTCAGTTCGATGCCTAACGCCGCAGCCTGTACCAGCGCGCGGGTGTCGTCGAGAAAGAGCACGGCCATGAAGCCGACGAGCGTCACCGCCGCGGCCGCGTTCAGCTTGGCCACAACGATCACGCGCGCCCAGTCGCGGTCCAGCATGACCCAAGCCATCAGGAGGTGCCCTACGCCAAGCAAGAACACCAGAGCCGCCAGTGACGGCACGGCCGCACGGTTGCCCTCGTTCAATAAAGGCTCGGGCCCGCCGCTCGCCACCAGCAATCCGTGGACTCCCACATGATCCGGCGACAGAAAGGGAAAGCCGAGCAGGACGCCCGTGATCAACAAGGCCGCCATCGGAACCATCAGGCCGACGGCAAGGACGTGGTTCGCCAGAGCGAAGCGCCCCTCTGCGTGGGTCGGCATCTCGCGCCAGGCCGCGATCAAACATCCGATCGCGAACCCGAGCGGCCTACCGTCTTCGGCCGCCGCGTCGAATTCCACCTCCATCGCCCGTGCCCAATCCCGACGGTGTTCGCCGAAACAGCAGCGGGCGAGTGTCATCAGGGCGCGCGCGGCAACCGACGTCATGCTGGTGAAACCTTGAAGTTGAGAGGGCGGCCGTCGTCCCTGGCGGCCCGCGCGAACGCGAGCCCCTGAGCCGTCAGCCGATAGGCGTGACGCGCCGGTCGGCCGGGCTGCGTCGGCTCGCGCCACTCGGCTTCCACGAGGCCCTGATCGGACATCCGCATCAGCAGCGGGTAGAGCGTACCCGAGAGAAGGCCGGTTTCCTTCATCAGGTCATAGCCGTGACACCATTGCGGCGCGCGCGCTGACAATGCGTCCACAAGCTTGAGCATCTGTTTCGATGGCCGCCGGTTGCGTCGCATGAGACAGAAAAAACATATGTAGATTTACGAGTCAAGGCAGAGGTCGTTTCAGGAGTCTGGCGTGTGACAACCGGTCGGTTTTGACACCTAAACCGGCCCGTCGATTTTCCGGCCTCCAGCAGTCTCAATTTTCGGTTTAGAATTTCCGCTTTACGGCGAGCGCTTGACCATTGGCAATGACCGAACTTGGGGCGCTTACCTACCACCCCGCCACCCCAACCTTCACCCCCTCCGCTC
>NZ_LSKG01000138.1:0-10554 GCF_001557005.1 Sphingomonas sp. CCH15-F11
GTCATATAGGCCAGCCGCCCGCCCAGACAGTAGCCGACCGCCCCGACCTTGCCCCCGCCGACCTGCGCACGCGCGGCATGGATCGTCGCCTCGATGTCGCGAATGCCCATGTCCTGGTCGAAGGTGCCGAACAGGTCGAGCCCGCGCTGGAGCTGGTCGGGGATATCGGGATCGAGCTCGATGCCCGGCTCGATCCGCCAGAACAGGTCGGGGGCGAGCGCGAGATAGCCGTCGGCGGCGAGCCGGTCGCATTTCCGCCGGATGCCCGCGTTCACGCCGAAAATTTCCTGGATCACGATGATCGCCGCGCGCGGCGTTGCCGCCGGGCGCGCGACATAGGCATCGAATTGGGCGCTGTCGTCCAGCGTGGGGATGGCGAGGGTTTCGGACATGATCGCTCCTGTCGACAAGATTTGCAGTTCACCCGCCCCCGCGCGCATAACGATGCCACTGCGCTCTAGCAGGCCGCGCGACGCGTGCTCAAGCAGGGAGAGACCATGAAGATCAACGTCGAGATCGAATGCACGCCTGAAGAGGCGCGGCGCGCGATGGGCCTGCCGGACTTTACCCCAGTGCATGAGAAATATGTGAATAACATATTGGAAACCATGGATAAAGGCGTCTCACCCGAGCTGGTTGAACAAATGATGCAAAGCTGGGCGCCGATGGGCGAGGCGGGCATGAATTTCTGGCGCAAGATGTTCGAGATGGGCAGCAAGACGGGTTGAGCCGGGACTAGCGGGATGGACACCATCTATGCGTTGTCGAGCGGCGCACCGCCGGCGGCGATCGCGGTGCTGCGGATCAGCGGGCCGGACGCGGGCGCGGCGCTTCCGGCGTTGGGCATAACGACACTGCCAACCCCGCGCCGGGCGACGCTTGCGACGTTGCGGCGCGGCGGGTCGGCGGGCGAGGTGCTCGACCGCGCGATCCTGTTGTGGTTCGCGGGCCCGGCGACGGTGACCGGGGAGGATCTGCTCGAACTCCACCTCCATGGCGGTCGCGCGGTTATTCGCACGGTCGAGGCGGAGCTTGCGCGCCTGCCCGGATTTCGGCTGGCCGAACCGGGCGAGTTCACGCGGCGCGCGTTGACGGCGGGGCGGATCGACCTGACCGAAGCAGAGGGACTCGCCGACCTCCTTGCCGCAGAAACCGAGGGCCAGCGGCGCGCGGCCCAGCGGATGAGCGAGGGGGCGTTGCGCCAGCGCGTCGAGCAATGGACCGACCGGCTGCTCACCCTGGCCGCGATGATCGAGGCGCTGCTCGATCACGGCGACGAAGGGGATGTCCTGGCCGAGCGCGACCTGATCGACGGCGTGCGTTCGGGTGCCGCCGAACTGGCCGATGCGATCGCGCCGGTGCTGGCCCAGCCGCCGGTCGAGCGCCTGCGCGACGGCGTACGCGTCGTTCTCGCCGGGCCCCCCAATGCGGGCAAGTCGACCTTGCTCAATGCGCTGGCCGAGCGGGAGGCGGCGATCGTCTCCCCCATTGCCGGGACGACGCGCGACCGAATCGAGGCGCAGCTGGTGCGCAACGGCATCGCCTATGTGCTCACCGACACGGCGGGCCTGGTCACCGCGACGGCCGATCCGATCGAAGCGATCGGGGTTGCACGCGCGCGCGATGCCATGGCCAGCGCCGACATTCTCCTGTGGCTCGACGATGCGCCGCCGCCCGCATCCTCGTCCGAGGTCATCGCCGTTCATCCGCGCAGCGACATGCCGGACCGGCAAGGACCGATCGGGAGCGATCGGCTGGTGCTGTCGGCGCGAACGGGGGAGGGGATCGGTGCGCTATGGGCGCGGATCGAGCAAGTCGCCCGCCGGCTGTTGCCCGCCCCCGATATCGTGGCGCTCAACCAACGGCAACGCGGCTTGCTGAGCGAGGTCGAGCTCGCGCTGCGGTCAGCGGTGGCTCAGGACGACCCGATCCTGATCGCGGAGGATCTGCGCGCCGTGCGCGTCGCGTTCGATCGCATGACGGGGCGCGCGAGCGTCGAATCGATGCTTGATTCGCTGTTTGGGCGGTTCTGCATCGGCAAATAGGCGATGTTCCACGTGGAACAGCTTTGACGACGACGCGACCAATGCGTAGCGGGCGGGGCGATGACTCAGAACTTCGACATCATCATTGTCGGCGGCGGGCATGCCGGGACCGAGGCGGCGGCGGTCGCCGCGCGCCGGGGCGCGCGTGTCGCCCTGATCAGCTTGGACCTGAGCAAGGTCGGCGCGATGTCGTGCAATCCCGCGATCGGCGGTCTGGGCAAGGGGCATCTGGTCCGGGAAGTGGACGCGTTCGACGGTCTGATTGCGCGCGCCTCCGATGCGGCGGCGATTCATTACCGGATGCTCAATCGCAGCAAGGGGACCGCGGTGCAGGGTCCGCGCGTTCAGGCCGACCGCGTGCGGTATGCAGCGGCGATTCAGGCGATGCTGCGCGCGCAGCCGGGTCTGAGCCTGATCGAGGGCGAGGCGGCGGCGCTGATCGTGGAGCGGGGCAGGGTCGCCGGACTCGAGCTGGGTGATGGGCGGCGCCTGTCGGCACCGGCGGTGGTGCTGGCGACCGGCACCTTTCTGGGCGGACGCATTTTCCGTGGCGAGGAGCGCGGGGAGGGCGGTCGTGTCGATGAGCGGGCGGCGACCGTGCTCGGCCTCCAGCTCCGCGCGCTGGGTTTGCCGATGGCTCGGCTGAAGACGGGGACACCGCCGCGAATCGATGGGCGGACGATCGACTGGGCCGCACTCGAATCGCAACCGAGCGACGTCGAGCCGTGGACGATGTCGCCGATGACATCGGGCCGGGCGTTGCCGCAGCTATTCTGCGCGATCACGCGGACCAATGCGGCGACGCACGAGATCATCCGCGCGGCGCTCGACCGGTCGCCGCTCTTCACGGGCGCGATCGGTGCGGCGGGCCCGCGCTATTGCCCCTCGATCGAGGACAAGATCCACCGCTTCGGCGACCGTGACGGTCATCAGATCTTTCTGGAGCCCGAGGGACTCGACACGCCGCTCGTCTATCCCAACGGCATATCGACCTCACTTCCCACCGACGTTCAGCGGGCGATGCTGCGCAGCATCGATGGGCTCGCGCACGCCGAAATCGTCACGCCCGGCTATGCGGTCGAATATGACCATATCGACCCGCGCGCGTTGACCCCGGGGCTTGAGGTGCTGGCGATGCCCGGCCTGTTTTGCGCGGGCCAGATCAACGGCACCACGGGCTATGAGGAAGCCGCCGCCCAGGGGCTGATTGCCGGCATCAACGCCGCGGCCCACGCGATCGGCGTTGCACCGTTCCATGCCGATCGCGCCACGAGCTATCTTGGCGTGATGATCGACGATCTCGTCACCCAGGGAGTTACCGAGCCCTATCGCATGCTGACCGCGCGTGCGGAATATCGGCTGCGGCTGCGCGCCGACAATGCGGTCACCCGCCTGGGCCCGACCGCGCAGGCGCTGGGTTGTCTGAGCGCACCGCGCGCCGATTGGCAGCAGGCGCGTTTCGACCACCGCCGGGCGCTCGACGCGCACTTCGCCGGGCCGATCACCGCGTCCGAGCTGCGCCAGCGCGGCGCCGACATCGCGCTGGATGGCGCGCGTCGATCGGCGGCAGCATGGCTGCGCTTTCCGGGCGTAGATGTCGCGCACGTCGCGCCGGGGCTCGACCCCGATCGCGATCCCGTGCTCGCCGAACTGATCGAGGATGCGCGTTATGCGCCCTATCTGGAGCGGCAGGACGAAGAGGTCGCCGCCTATCGTGACAACGAAGCGATCGGCCTCCCGCCCGATTTCGACTTCGCGGCAGTGCGTGGCCTGTCGGCGGAAATGGTTGAGCGACTCGCTGCCGCGCGACCGGCGACGTTGGGTGCCGCGGGGCGGGTTCGGGGGATTACCCCGGCCGCGCTGACCGCGATTTTGCTGCATCATCGGCGACGTGCGGCATGAACGAAGAGGCAGCGCGCGCGTGGATCCGGGCACGTTTCGGTGTTTCACGTGAAACAGGGCTGGCGGCGTTTGTCGACCTGCTGATCGCGGAAAATGCGCACCAGAACCTGATTGCGCCGTCCACGGTGGCGACCGCATGGAGCCGGCACATCCTCGATTCGGCACAGCTCGTTCCGCTCGCGGCAGACCGCCACGGCACCTGGATCGACATCGGATCGGGGGCGGGGCTGCCCGGCATCGTCGTCGCCATCCTGCGCGATCAGCCCGTCCTGCTCGTCGAGCCACGTCGTCGCCGCGCCGAGTTCCTGGCCGACACGGCGCGCGCCCTGGGTCTCGATCAGGTCGAGGTCAGCCAACGCCGGATCGCACAGGTGGCGCATCCGCCGGCCGCGGTGATCAGCGCGCGCGCGGTCGCCGGCCTGCCCGAATTGCTCCGCCACGCGGTGCACCTCAGCACGGCCGCGACCTTGTGGCTGCTCCCCAAGGGGCGGAGCGCGCAATCGGAGGTGGCGGCGGCGCGACAGACATGGCAAGGTCGGTTCCACGTGGAACCCAGCCTGACCGAACCGGACTCCCGGATCGTCGTCGCGACGGAGATCAGCGCCCGATGTTCGTGATCACCATTGCCAATCAGAAGGGCGGGGTCGGCAAGACGACGACCGCGATCAACGTCGGCACCGCGCTCGCGGCGACGGGGTTGCGCGTGCTGCTGATCGACCTTGACCCCCAGGGCAATGCCTCGACCGGCTTCGGCATCGGCCGCGCCGACCGCGAGCTGTCGAGCTATGACCTGTTGATCGGCGAAGTCGGTCTCGACGACGTCGCGGTGCGCAGCCGCGTGCCCGGCCTCGACATTGTGCCCGCGACCGTCGACCTGTCGGGCGCCGAGATCGAGCTGATCGAGTTCGATCAGCGCACTCACCGGCTCGACCAGGCGATCGCGCGCAGCAGCGATCGCTGGGACGTGATCCTGATCGATTGCCCGCCGTCGCTGGGCCTGCTGACGATCAATGCGATGGTGGCCAGCCATTCGCTGCTGGTGCCGCTGCAATGCGAGTTCTTCGCACTCGAGGGGCTGAGCCAGCTGTTGAGCACGGTCGAACGCATTCGCTCGCGCTTCAATCCCGGGCTGGCCATTCTGGGCGTGGTGCTGACCATGTACGACCGACGCAACCGGCTGACCGACCAGGTGTCCGATGATGTTCGCGCGGTGCTCGGCCGCGTCGTGTTCGACACTGTCATCCCGCGCAACGTTCGCCTGTCCGAGGCGCCGAGCCATGGCATGCCGGCGTTGATTTACGACCATCGCTGCGCGGGTTCGGAGGCCTATATCGCGCTCGCCCGCGAAGTGATCGATCGCCTGCCCAAGACCGCCCAGGCCGCATGACCGAGCCCGCCAACCCCGCCGCCGCCCGTAAACCCCGTCCCGGCCTTGGCCGCGGGCTGAGCGCATTGCTCGGCGATGTCCAGCGCGTCGACGAACCCGGCGCGACCGGCCAGGTTCAGGCGAGCGGCGTGCGGCAATTGCCCGTCGGCTCGCTGGTGCCGCACCCCGGCCAGCCGCGCCGCTTCTTCGACGAGGCGGCGCTCGACGATCTCGCCGCATCGATCGCGGCGCGCGGGCTGATCCAGCCGATCGTCGTGCGTCCGCACGGCAAGGAATACCAGATCGTTGCCGGCGAACGCCGCTGGCGCGCCGCCCAGCGTGCACGGCTGCACGAGGTGCCGGTGATCGTCCGCGATCTCGACGATGCCGAAACGCTGGAAATCGCGCTGCTCGAGAATATCCAGCGCGAGGACCTGAATGCGATCGAGGAAGCCGACGCCTATGCCAAGCTGATCAAGGAATATGGGCATAGCCAGGAGGCGCTGGCCAAGCTGGTCCACAAATCGCGCAGCCATGTCGCCAATCTGATGCGCCTGCTCGACCTGCCGCCCGAGGTGCAGCGCCACGTCATCGACGGCACGCTGACGATGGGCCACGCCCGCGCGCTGGTCAACGCGCCGGACCCGGAGGCGCTGGCGGCGCGCGTCATCGCGCGTGGCCTGTCGGTGCGCGAGACCGAAAAGCTGGCGCGCGACGCCAAGCCGGGCGGGCAGGGTGCTGGCGAATCGCGCCGGACGACCCGCAATCCGACCGCGGATGCCGATATTTCTGCCTTGGAACAACAACTTGGCGACGTACTCGGCCTGGGGGTGCGGATCGCGCATGGCGACAAGGGCGGCACGCTGACGATCAGCTACGCCTCGCTCGACCAGCTCGATATGGTCTGTCAGCGGCTGAGCGGGGATGTGATCTGACGCGCGGCCGCACCCGGCGCCCACCCGCCCCTTACATCACCGGCAACGCGACGTAAGACCCGCCGCACACGCGATGCGTCGCCTTGCGGAAATCGCTCGCCTTCGCCGTATAGATATTGGGAACGAAGGTCTGCGGGTTGCGGTCGATCACCGGGAACCAGGTCGACTGGACCTGTACCATCAGTCGATGCCCCTTGCGGAACACGTGATCATGATCGCGCAGCGGCACGTCCCAGGCGCGCACCTGATCGGCGACCAGCGGCTTGGCGGCCGCATTGCCGTCGAGCCAGCGTCCGCGCCGCACCTCCATCGCCACGGGTAGCTGATAGCCGTTGAGCGTCTTGAGATAGTCGGCCGGCACCGGTTCGTAGTTGTCGGGGAAGACGTCGATCAGCTTGACGACCATATCGGCGTCGGTACCGCTGGTCGCCGCCATCAGCCGCGCGGCGATCGCACCGGTGACGGTCAGGTCGCTTTCCAGCGGCGCGCTGACATAGGTGAGCACGTCGGGCCGCCCGTCGACGAACCGCTGGTCGGCGGCTTCCCACCATTGCCATTCGGGCGAGGGATAGGTGCGTGAGATCGGGCGCGCGCGGAACGGCACCGGGCTCGCCGGATCGGACACATAATCGCGGCACGCCGTGTCGGCCGGCGCGGTGAACGACAGGCTGCCGTCGGCGTGGAGGTAAAGGTTGCGCATCTCGCGCGGTTTGGGCGGCCACTGCGCATAGTCGCGCCATTGCCACGATCCGCTCTGGAACATCTTCGCTTCGAATCGCGGCTGCGCGCCCTTGCCATGCAGCCAGTAGCGAAAGAACGGCGCTTCGACATCACGGCGGAATTCGGTGCCGCTCTCGACCCCCATCGGGATGTTGCCCAGCCGGTCGCCCGGCGAGCGCCAGCTGCCGTGATTCCAAGGCCCCGCGACCATAAGGTTCAGTCCGTCGGGATCGTCCTGCTCCATCTGCTCATAGATTTTCCAGCTGCCGCTCGGATCCTCCTGATCCCAGAAGCCCGCGACGTGGAGCGTCGGTACTGTGGTGCGCCCCAGTCGGTCGGTCCAGTGTTGGCGACGCCAGTGGTCGTCATAGTCGGGATGCGCGATCATCGCGGTCAGCATGGGCACGGTGCCGCGCATATACCGGCTGTCGAGATTGCTGACCGGCCCCAGCTTCAGGAAGAAGTCGTAACTGTCGATAGACGCGCTGCCATAGGGAAATTCGGCATTCTCCTTGTTGTGCTGCAGCGAATAGAGCCAGTCGGTCGCATAGGTGAGCCGCATCGCGCCATAGCGATGCAGGTCGTCGTTGAGCCACCAGTCGTTCCACGCCGCCTGCGGGCTGACCGCCTTCAGCGCGGGATGCGGGCGGGCGAGCGCGATCGCGGCGGCATAGCCGGGATAGCTGACCCCCCACATCCCGACGCGGCCGTTGTTTGCGGGCACGCGCTTCACCAGCCAGTCGATCGTGTCATAGGCGTCGGTCGCTTCATCGACCGCCTTCGACCCCGCCGGCGCCAATTCCATCGACATGGTGAACTTGCCGTCCGACTTGAAGCGGCCGCGCATGTTCTGGAACACCAGGATATAGCCGTCCTCGGCCATGTATTGCATCGTGCGCGGGGTTTGCGGCGGCGGCGCGTCGGGCACGCCATAGGGGGTACGCTGGAGCAGGATCGGCAGCGGCCCCGATTTGCCGACGGGGCGCATGATCACCGTCTGCAGCCGCGCGCCGTCGCGCATCGGGATCATCACCTTCTCAAAGGTGAAGGCGGCGGCGGGCTGGGCCTGCGGCGCGGATTGCGGCGCCGGCTGGGCCTGGGGTCGCGCCAGCGCACTCGAAGCGGCAAGCAGCAATGCCAGCGCAAGACCTGTCCTCACCCGCATCACCCGCTCCCTCGATTACCCGGCTGCCAGATCAGCCGATCGGGAGCGCCTTGTCGAGGGGGACCAAGGAGACAGAATGGCCCTGATGCAATCTCGTCGCCCCGGGCTTGACCCGGGGCTCCGCTTCTCTTGCGACGGCTGAGGCAGCGGGACCCCGGGTCAAGCCCGGGGCGACGGCAAATGGGTGACAAACTGAAAGCCCCTCCCCTTCAGGGGAGGGGTTGGGGTGGGACCTCTCCACCAAACCGCCCTCGCAACGCTACCCCCGTCGGCGCGCGCTCGGATAGGTGCCGAGCAGCCGCACCCATTTGGTGTGAAAGGCCAGTTCTTCCAGCGCGCGGTCGACCGCCGGGTCGCCGGGCGCGCCCTCGATATCGGCGTAGAATTGCGTGGCGGCGAAGCTGCCGCCGGTCTGATAGCTTTCCAACTTGGTCATGTTGATGCCGTTGGTGGCAAAGGCACCCAGCGCCTTGTAGAGCGCGGCGGGGATGTTGCGTACTTCGAAGATGAAGGTCGTCATCTGGTCGTGCGCGGGCTCGATCGTCCCCGCGGCACGTGCCAGCACGACGAAGCGCGTCGTGTTGTGCCCGGCATCCGCGATATCGTCAGCCAGCAGGTTGAGGCCATAGAGCGCGGCGGCCGCCGCCGGAGCGAGTGCGCCGACCGCTGGATCGGCGCGCTCGGCGACCAGGGCGGCGGCACCCGCCGTGTCGGCATAGGCGAGGGGAGCGATCCCGCGGGCGCGTAACCAGTGGCGACATTGGCCCAGCGCCTGTTCGTGGCTCATCACCTGGCGCACCTCGTCGATCGTCCCGCTCGCCATCAGCGCGTGGCGGATCGGCAGAAAGGTCTCGCCGGTGATGAACAGGTCCGATTCGGGCAGCAGGAAATGGATGTCGGCGACGCGCCCGTGCAGCGAATTTTCGATCGGAATGATCGCGCGGCCCGCCCGCCCGTCGCGCACCGCATCGATCGCGTCGGTGAAGCTGAAACAGGGGAGCGGCAGCCCGTCGGGCAGGGCGAGCTGCTGCGCGACATGGCTGTTCGCGCCCGGTGCGCCCTGAAATGCGACCGCGCGCGCGGGATCGGCAGCGGCGGCGGCGGTCATCGCGGCGATGATCGGGCGCGCGGGCGCGGCATAGCTCTGGACGGCGGGCGCGGAGGGTCCGGACATGGGGCTGACCGCCTATCGGCCCGTGGAGGGGGACGCAAGCTCGGCTTGCGGTGCACAAAAGCCTTTACTAAAGGGGCACCACTTTCCCGATGGGCTTTGATTGGACGTTCTCACAACATGGATAGTCGCACGAACACGATCGCTGGATGGGTTTTGGCGGGCTGCGTCGCGGCACTCGGCCTGACGATCGGCAGCGAAATGGTGTTCGAATCCGAGCGCCCGGAGAAGATGGGCTATCCGATCGCCGGCGTCGAGGCGGGCGGCGAGGGTGGTGGCGAGGCCGAAGTGCCGATCGCGACGCTGCTGGCCAGCGCCGATGTCGCCGCGGGCCAGGCGAGCTTTCAGAAATGCGCGTCATGCCACTCGATCAACGCCGGCGGCGCGAACGGCATCGGCCCCAACCTGCACGGCATTGTCGGCAAGCCGCACGCGGCGGTGGCGGGATTCGCCTATTCCGACGCGCTCAAGGCGGTTGGGGGCCCGTGGGATTTCGATGCGCTCAACGCCTGGCTGACCAGCCCGCGCAAATATGCGTCGGGCACCAAGATGAGCTTCGCCGGCCTGTCCGACCCGCAGGAACGCGCCAACGTGATCGCCTATCTGAACAGCCAGGGCTCGAACCTGCCGCTGCCCGCGGCACCGGCCGCCGACGCCGCGACCGATGCCGAGGCGAATGTCGCCGACGCGGGCTCGACCGGTGATCTGGCCGACAACGCGACCGCCGCGCCGGGCGCGCCCTCGATCGATCCCGCCGCTGCCGAACGCGCCGCCGACGCGGAGTGATCGGGGGCTCGACGCGCCTCCAGGCGCAGGCAGTCGACAGCCTTCACTTCGCCAGCAGCGCGCTCGCCCTTGCCCGGCCCGCATCACGGATCGCGCGGGCCTTTGCTTCCGCTTGCTCGCGGACCAGCCGCGCGTCGGCGCGCTTGGCCTCGGCATAGACCTTGGCGCGCCGCGCGTCGTAATTGCCGCTTTGTCCCGCCTGGTTGAGCATTGCCTCCGCCTCAGCCTCGAGCTTCGCGGCGCGATCCTCCGCCTCGGCCTCGATCGCGTCGGCCTGCGCCTCGGCGGTGTCGCGAATCTGTTCGGCCTGCCGTTCCTGCGGGGTTGGCGGGGTACAGCCGCCCGCCACCAGCATGAGCGCAAGCGCGATCATCGCGGTACGGGCGGGGTTCCGGATCGGCATCGTGTCTTTTCCTGTTCAGCTGTAACCTCATGAAACCCGCGGCGCGGCGGTTGGTTTCGCC
>NZ_LSKG01000139.1:0-34479 GCF_001557005.1 Sphingomonas sp. CCH15-F11
CGCCCGCTTGTACCCGGCGAGCAGGTTCGCCCCATCCGCCGTCTCAACAAACGCCTGAAGCGCGCGAGCTCGAGCGTCCACTCGATCAAGCCGATCGTCTAGGGAAGTTCCCCAATCTGCCGACGCGCGAACAAAATCATACCGAACGCCATCATCGCGCAACTTCACTGACAGGCGATCCTGCAAAAAATCAGCTAGAACAAGCGCGAAACCTGTCTGCGGTTCGGTATTCCAAAATTTGGCAACGTAATCGATCCGAAGTCGGATGAAGTTTGCTTGGATCAAACTTAAATAGCCGATGGCTGCACGCCGGAGAGCAAAAGGATCCTTGGAGCCGGTCGGAAGCTGCTCAATCTTAAAGAAGGCGAGAAGCGTATCCAGCTTATCCGCCAAGCTGACCGCCACCGTCACCGGATCGGTGGGCACGTCGTCGCCCTGGCCGACCGGCTTGTAGTGGTCGCGGATTGCGGCGGCGACGCGGGGGTCTTCGCCTTGCGCGGCGGCGTAGTAGCCGCCCATCAGGCCCTGTAGCTCGGGAAACTCGCCGACCATGCCGGTGACGAGATCGGCCTTGCACAGCCGGGCGGCGCGTTCGGCGAGGTCCGCCAGTTCCTTGCGCGACAAATCCTCCCCAAGCTTGTCTTGGGGAGGGGGACCGTCCGCAGGACGGTGGAGGGGCGGCGGTGGCACACCGCCGTCTGCGACGGCGGCCCCTCCACCACGCTGCGCGTGGTCCCCCTCCCCGAGCAAGCTCGGGGAGGATTTGACGATCCCTTCCGCGCACAGCCAGCGGGCGAGTTTGGCGACGCGGTCGACCTTGTCGGCGACGGTGCCGAGCTTTTCGTGGAAGACGATCTTTTCGAGCTTCTTCGCCTGTTCCTCAAGCGGCACCTTGAGGTCGGTGTCGTAGAAGAAGCGCGCGTCGGACAGGCGGGCGGCGAGTACCTTCTGGTTGCCCGCGACGATGCGCGCGCCGCCGTCGCTGGCGGCGATGTTGGCGACGCAGATGAAGACGTTGGCAAGTTGGCCGCTGCCATCGGCACACACGAAATATTTCTGGTTCACGCGCGCGGTGAGCTGGATCACTTCGGGCGGCACGCTGAGGAAATCGGGGTCGAAGCGGCCGAGCAGTGGCACGGGCCATTCGGTCAGCCCGGCATTCTCCGTGACCAGCCCCTCATCCTCGATCAGTTCGAGGCCGGCTTCGCGCGCCAGTTCGGCGGCGCGGGTGCGGATGATCTCGCGGCGCTCGTCCTGGTCAACGATGACGTGCGCGGCGCGGAGCGTTTCGACATAGGCGGCGGCGCTGGCGATCTCAACCGCGCCCTGGTGATGGAAGCGATGGCCGACGGTGGTGCGCCCCGCGCGGATGCCGGCGACGTCGCACTCGACCACGGCATCGCCGAACAGCGCGACGATGCCCTGGAGCGGGCGGACCCAGCGCAGGCTCTCGGTCGACAGCGACGCGGCGCCCCAGCGCATCGACTTGGGCCAGGGAAAGGCGCGGACGATCGCGGGGATCGCGTCCGCCAGCACGTCCGCCGTCGCACGGCCGGGGCGGTTGACGACCGCGAACAGGGTGGCGCGGCCCTTGACGTCGCGGGTCTCCAGCGCGTCGCGGGTCAGGCCCGCCTTGCGCAGGAAGCCGTCGATCGCCGCATCGGGCGCGTCGGCGGGTGGGCCTTTCAGCTCTTCGCTGACCGCCTCAGTCTGATCGGGCAGGCCGCGCGCGATCAGCGCCAGGCGGCGCGGGGTGGCGTAGGTGACGATCTCGCTCGCGCTCAGGCCTGCGGTCGCCAGTTCGGCGGCGAACAGCTTTTCCAGATCGGCGCGCGCGCGATCCTGCATCCGCGCGGGGATTTCTTCGGAGAGGAGTTCGAGCAGGAAGTCGGTCATTTGGGTTCACGCGAAGGCGCGACGGCGCAAAGGGAAGAAGGGGGTTCACGCAGAGCCGCAGAGGACGCGGAGATGAGACCAAGCCGAAATGGCGCGCCAGCGCCGGCGATGTTTGGCTCAGTCGGCGGGAAAAGGCCGCTGCGCGGCAACGGGAACCGACTGCTCTGCGTCCTCCGCGCCTCTGCGTGAACCAAAGCCTTCGCGCCTTCGCGCCTTCGCGTGAACCAAATCCCGCTCACGCCGACCACCCGTTCCGCTCCATCCACGCGGCGCACGCGCCCTTGGCGAGATCGCGGACCCGGCCGATATAGGCCTGGCGCTCGGCGACCGAGATGACGCCGCGCGCGTTCAAGAGGTTGAAGATGTGGCTCGCCTCGATCGCCTGCTCATAGGCCGGGATGGGGAGCTTCGCGGCGAGGCAGTTCTCGCACTCGGCCGCCGCCTTGCGGAACAGGTCGAACAGCGTGTCGGCGTCGGCGACCTCGAAGTTCCAGGCGCTCATCTGACGTTCGTTTTCGAGGAACACGTCGCCATAGGTGAAGGCGGGCACATTCCCGTCGGCGTCGTTGAACGCCAGGTCGTACACCGAATCCTTGTTCTGGATGTACATGGCCAGGCGCTCGAGGCCGTAGGTCAGCTCGCCCGCCACCGGCTTGCAGTCATAGCCGCCCATCTGCTGGAAATAGGTGAACTGGGTCACCTCCATCCCGTCGCACCACACTTCCCAGCCCAGCCCCCACGCGCCGAGCGTCGGGCTTTCCCAGTCATCCTCGACGAAACGAATGTCGTGGAGATTGGTGTCGATGCCGATCGCCGCCAGGCTGCCGAGATACAGCTCCTGCAGGTTCGGCGGGCTGGGCTTCAGGATCACCTGATACTGGTAGTAATGCTGGAGCCGATTGGGGTTTTCGCCATAGCGGCCATCCGTCGGGCGGCGGCACGGCTGGACGAAGGCGGCATTCCACGGATCGGGGCCGAGCGCGCGCAGCGTCGTCGCGGTATGGAACGTCCCCGCGCCCATCCGCATGTCATAGGGCTGGAGAATCAAGCAGCCGTGACGGCTCCAGTAATCGTGGAGCGTCAGGATCATGCGCTGGAAGCTGAGAGGCGATGAGCTCAAGCGTCTGCCGTTCGCGGTTGCAATAAAGGGTGTCGCGGTCGCTTTGGCGCAGGCGGGAACGGGGGTCAATGGCGTGCGGGGGGACGACGCGCTATGGCGGGACGGATGATCGCCCCCGCCAAACACCTGCTCGCGCTTGCCGCGCTCGCCATTGCCGGTCCATCGGGCGAAGCGGTGGTGCGCGATGTCGACCCCGCCTTGTGGGTCGCGCGCGACGCCGACACCACCATCTACCTGTTCGGCACCGTCCACCTGCTGAAACCTGGCCTCAGCTGGTTCGACGAAGCGGTGGCGGAGGCGTTCGCGCGCGCCGACACGCTGGTGCTGGAAATCGCGGCGCCGGATGCGGCGGAGATGCGGACGCTGACCGACCGCTATGGCACGCTCGTCGACGGCCCGCCGCTGTCGGCGCGGCTGCCCGCGGGCTATGCGGAGAAGCTCGCCGCCGCGACCCGCGCGATCGGCTATCCCGCGGGCGCGTTCGAGCGCAGCCGGCCGTGGGTGGTCGCCTCCGCCCTGTCGGTGCAGCCGCTGTCGGGGCATGGCTATGACCGCGCGCTGGGGGTCGAGGCGGTGCTGACCGAGGCAGCGGCGCGCGCGGGCAAGCCGGTCGAGGCGCTGGAGACGCTGGAGGACCAGTATCGCATTTTCGCCGACCTGCCCGAAGCGACGCAGATCGAGATGCTGACCCGCGTGCTCGACGGGCAGGACCAGGTCGAGGTCGCGACCGACCAGGCGGTGGCGGCGTGGAGCAAGGGCGACGAACGCGGGCTCGCGCGCGTGCTGGCGGACGACATGGCGCAGACGCCGGCCAGCGTCCGCGACCGGCTGGTCGACCGGCGCAACGCCAACTGGGCGACGTGGATCGCGGCGCGGATGGCGCGGCCGGGCACGGTATTCGTCGCGGTCGGATCGGGGCATCTGGCGGGCAAGGGCAGCGTCCAGCGATTGCTGGCGAAGCGCGGGGTGAAGGTGACGCAGGTACGATATTGAGAGGCCAACACCCAATCCTTGCCATCCACCCCCTTTTGCCCCTATAGGCGCGCGCTTGCCGTGGCGGGGTCATCCCTGGAGGCTCGCCATGGCATGATTGGAAACACAACCGCATCCGGAGATAGCAAATGAGCGAACAGCTTACGCTGTCGGCCGAGACGCGCGATCGGGTTGGCAAGGGAGCCTCCCGTTCGCTTCGTCGCGAAGGCCGCGTCCCCGCCGTGATTTACGGCAACAAGCAGGATCCCCAGCCGATCCACGTCAACGAACGCGAGCTGATGAAGCTGCTGATGAGCGGCCACTTCATGAACTCGATCGTGATGGTCGACGGCGTCGGCAAGTCGGCGATCCGCACGCTGCCCAAGGACGTGACCTTCGATCCCGTCTCCGACCGTCCGGTCCATGTCGATTTCCTGCGCATCTCCGAGCATGCGACCGTCACCGTCGCGATCCCGGTGGTGTTCGTCGACGAAGAGGAATCGCCCGGGCTGAAGCGCGGCGGCGTGCTCAACATCGTCCGTCACGAACTCGAACTGGTGTGCGACGCGGCCGAAATCCCCGATCATGTCGACGTGTCGGTCAAGGGCCTGGACGTGGGCGAATCGCTCCATATCTCCGCCGTCACGCTGCCCAAGGGCACCAAGTCGGCGATCGACGACCGCGACTTTACCATCGCGACGATCGCGGCGCCGTCGGCGCTGAAGTCGGCCGAGGGCGAAGCGGCCGCGGAAGCCGAAGCCGCGGGCGCGTAATCCGACTTACGTCACCCCGGCGCAGGCCGGGGCCGCTGGCTAATGAAGCGACCTTCAATAGGGCGCTCAAATGGCCAGAGGTCCCGGCCTACGCCGGGACGACGTGCTGGTGCCAGCCGCAGTAGCGAGAGACTCAGCCATGCAGCTTTGGGTGGGGCTCGGCAATCCCGGCCCGCAATATGCGATGCACCGGCACAATATCGGCTTCATGGCGGTCGATGCGGTCGCCGAAGTCCATGGCTTCTCCGCGCCGAAAAAGGCATTCCAGGGCTGGGTGCAGGAAGGGCGCATCGGCGCGCACAAGCTGCTGCTGCTCAAACCCGCGACCTATATGAACGAAAGCGGGCGTTCGGTGGGCGAGGCGCTGCGCTTCTACAAGCTCACCCCCGCCGACCTGACCGTCTTCTATGACGAGCTCGATCTGGCACCCTTCAAGGTCAAGGTGAAGCATGGCGGCGGGGCTGCCGGCCACAACGGCATCCGGTCGATCGACCAGCATATCGGCCCCGAATTCCGCCGCGTGCGGCTCGGCATCGGCCATCCGGGGCACAAGGACCGGGTGACCGGCCATGTGCTCGGCAATTTCGCCAAGGCGGAGATCGAGCCACTGTCCGACTTGCTGGGCGCAGTTGCTGCCGAAGCGCCGTGGCTGGCGGACGGTGATGACGTCCGCTTCATGAACGACGTCGCGTTGAGGTTGCAGAATTGATGCCCACCCGCCCGCTGTTCGCCACGCAATTCTACGACGCCGATCTGGGCGACGCGGCGCTGATCGCGGAGTTCGAGGGCGCGTGCCTTGATCTGGCCGAGGCCGACCGTGCCGGGCGGGCATGGTCGCGCGATCATGGCTATCGCGGCTATACCAGCTATGCGTCGCTCAACGACCTGCCTCAGCGCGACCCGCGCTTTGGCGATCTGGTGCGGCACCTCAACCGCCACGTCGCCGCGTTCGCCCGCGACTGTGCGTTCGACCTGGGCGGCAGGAAGCTCAAGCTCGACAGTCTGTGGGTCAACGTCATGAAGCCCGGCGCGACGCACAGCGGCCACATCCATCCGCACGCGGTAGTGTCGGGCACCGTCTATATCGCGGTGCCGCCGGGTTCGGGCGCACTGAAGCTGGAGGACCCGCGCCTGCCGATGCTGATGGCCGCGCCGCCACGCACCCACGACGCGCCCGAGCCGCTGCGCAGCTTCGTCTATGCCGAACCACGCGCGGGCGCGGTCTTCCTGTGGGAAAGCTGGCTGCGCCACGAAGTGATGCCCCATGCCGGCAAGGGCGAACGGATCAGCATCAGTTTCAACTATCGTTAGCCGCCGCGCGCCGCGCGACTTGGCATCCGCACCCGCTTCGGCCTATCGGGCGGGACATCATTCTTCCGAAATCAGGATCATCTCATGGGCTTTCGCTGCGGCATCGTCGGGCTCCCCAATGTCGGCAAATCCACGCTGTTCAACGCGCTGACCGAGACCGCGGCGGCGCAGGCGGCGAATTATCCATTCTGCACGATCGAGCCCAATGTCGGCAATGTCGCGGTGCCCGATCCCCGGCTGCACCAGCTGGCCGAGATCGCCAAGTCGGCCAAGATCATCGAGACCCAGCTCGGGTTCGTCGACATCGCGGGACTGGTGCGCGGCGCGAGCAAGGGCGAGGGGCTGGGCAACCAGTTCCTGGGCAATATCCGCGAGGTCGACGCGATCGTCCACGTCCTGCGCTGTTTCGAGAATGACGACATCCAGCATGTCGATAACCGCGTCGATCCGATCGCGGATGCCGAGACGGTCGAGACCGAGTTGATGCTGGCCGACCTGGAAAGCTTGGAAAAGCGCGTGCCGGCCTTCGTCAAGAAGGCGCAGCAGGGCGACAAGGAGGCCAAGGTCGCCGCCAGCGTGCTGGGCCAGGCGCTCGACCTGCTGCGCGACGGCAAGCCCGCGCGACTGACCGCGCCCAAGGACGTCGACGAAGCGCGCGTGCTGGCGCAGGCGCAGCTGCTGACCGCCAAGCCGGTGCTGTACGTGTGCAACGTCAACGAGGAAGACGCCGCCGAGGGCAATGCGCTGTCGGCCAAGGTGTTCGCCAAGGCGGAGGCGGAGGGCGCGCAGGCCGTCGTCGTCTCCGCCGCGATCGAGGCCGAGATCGCGACCATGCCGGTCGAGGACCGCGCCGAGTTCCTGGCCGAACTGGGGCTGGCGGAAACCGGCCTCGCCCGCGTCATCACCGCGGGGTACAAGCTGCTCCACCTGCTGACCTTCTTCACCGTCGGGCCGAAGGAAGCGCGCGCCTGGACGGTCGAGGCAGGTGCCAAGGCGCCTCAGGCGGCCGGCGCGATCCACAGCGATTTCGAACGCGGCTTCATCCGCGCCGAGACGATCGCGTTCGAGGACTATGTCGCGTTCAAGGGCGAGGCCGGCGCGCGCGACGCCGGCAAGCTGCGCGCCGAGGGCAAGGAATATGTCGTCCAGGACGGCGACGTCATGCTGTTCCGCTTCAACGTGTGATCACGCCGCTGCTGCAACCGGCATCAGGACTCGGGCCTGTCCGGTTCGATCGGGAATCTCTGGTCTAGCCAGGCCAGCCAATCGTCCTGTAGCGCGTTCAGATCGCGCGGCAGCTCGCCCTTGGGCTCGGCGTTGGCCAGCCATGCCGCCATCGTCTCGCCGCGGCCAAAAGCTGCACCGATGCGCGCGAAGATTGCCGGATCCTTGGTCCGGGCGACAAGATATTCCGCGGTTAGGGTTGCCTGCAGATAGTAATGAATCGCGGATTCGACGAACTTCTCCGCCTCTGGTCCCGATGATGCCCGGATCATCATCCCTTCTTTTGGCGTCGCGCCCGGATTTTCCTTTTGCATGGCGGCAATCAGCGCACGTCCGCGCTCGGCACCCGGATGCGTCGACGCGAAGAAAGCGGGCAGATCGACCAGCGCATTGTCGGGCGCGGTCGACAACGATCCACTTGCGCGCAGCTTGCGATAGCGGTCCCCGAATTGGCTGATGCGCGGACCCGCCAGATTTTCGGGCTCCATCAGCACGGCCGCCGTTTCGTCCATCCAGTCCGGCCCGGCACCGCCGTAATGGCCGCCTTCGCGCGCCGTGCCGGGCCAGAATGCTTCGACATACCACATGTGCCCCAACTCGTGCGCGATCACGCCCGGCTGCTGCGCGCCCGCCACGCCCACACGGCGCGCCTTCACTTTGGTAAGCGCTTCCTGAACCAATGGCTCGCGTGCCTCGGCGGGCATGTCAGCGGTCTGCGCCTCGACCGCGCGTCGCACCGACGCTTCGATCTGGAGGTCGAATCCCTTTGGCGACAGATAAGGCAATACCGCCGTGAATCCGGCGGCCTTCAACGACGCAAAGGTTTCCCCGCCCACATTGCCGTCGGTCGTCTCGACGACGGCATAACGCGCGGGCGCACGGTTGAAGCGCGCGCGGAAGCGGCCAACGCCAGCTTCTGCATCGGCGAGCAGGAGCTGTGCCCGCGCCGCATCATCCGCGATCGCCACGCCATCGGCTGATTCAGCGCAGGCACGGCTGCCCGCAACTTCCGCCGCCGCGGCGCACAACCCGCTGGCGTGAACCGGCAGCGACCCGCCAAATGCCGCAGACAAAACCAATACGAGAGATGACAAGCGCAACACACACCCTCCATCCATAAGTGATTACATCTGTAATCCTGTTTACAGTTGTGGTCGGATGTCAAGAGGATGGCGAGCCGCCAGATCGTCGTTGATCTCGGGAATGACGTATCCGGCGATGGTGACGATGCTATGCAGGTCCCGGCTTTGGCAGGGAAACCGACTCCATGATCTATTTTGAGGATATTGTACCCGGAACGCGTCGTTCCTTTGGCAGCTATCTGGTCACGCGCGAGGAAGTGCTGGGCTTTGCCGAACGCTACGACCCGCAACCCTTCCATTTGTCCGACGACGCGGCTGCGCAAACCCATTTCGGGCGGCTGGCGGCGAGCGGCTGGCACACCTGTGCGATGACCATGTCGATGCTGGTCAAGCACATGAGCGAGCAGGAGCCCGCCGCGTCGCTGGGCGCGGCGGGGGTGGACGAACTGCGCTGGCTGAAGCCCGTCTATCCCGGCGATACGCTGCGCTGCGAGACCGAGGTGATGGAGACGCGCGCATCGCGCAGCCGCCCCGAAATGGGGACGGTGCGCAACAAGATGACCGTGTTCAACCAGCATGATGAGCCGGTGATGACCTTTACCGCGATCGGGCTCTACCGGACGCGAAGCGGGGCGGCAGCGGGCTGATCAATCGCGGCGGTCGCGGCGGTTTTCGCGGCGAAGCGCGCGCCGATCCTGGCGATATTCGCGGCGAAACTCGCGCCGGTCCTGGCGGCGTTCGGCGCGGAACTCGGGCCGGCTCACCGCGCCGCGGCGGAAATCGGCGCGGTCGTCGCGGCGGTCGCGGCGAAACGCGCGCTCGTCCTGGCGGCGATCGCGCGTGAAGTCGCGCCAGTTCTGGCGGATCTCGCGCCGGTCGCCCCGCCAGCCGCCCCGACGCGCTTCCCAATAGCTGCGCTGCGCGCCGTTCCAGCGATAGGGCCGACGATAGCTGTCATAGACGAAATACCCGCTGCCGGGATAATAGAAGCCGTCATGCCAGCCCCAATAAGGATCGCCGAACCCGCTGGCATATCCGGGGCCGTAAGCGCCGGCGACGCCATAACCGACCGACACGCCGCCATAGCCATAATCATTGCCGTAACAGGCACTGAGTCCGACCGCCGCCACCGCGACGAGGCCGATCGTCTTGATCCGCGAAATCCACATCGCATCCACTCCAGGAAGTTCTTGGGGAAATTAAAGCACTTGATGATTGAACCGATGCTGAACCCCCTGGAGCCGGAGCGCCGATCAGCTTGTCGGAAAGCGTTGATCGAGCCAGGCGAGCCAGTCGGCCTGCATCGCCTTCAACTCGCGCGGCAGCGTGCCCTTGGGCTCGGCATTGGCCAGCCACTGCTCGATCGTTTCGCCGCGGACAAAGGCTTCGGCGATGCGCGCGAAGATCTGGCGGTCGCCGGTCCGCTCCATCAGATATTGGGAGGCAACCGCCGACTGGAGGTAGAAGCGCACACCCCCCTCGGCGATCTTGCGGGCCTCTTCGCCCGAGATCACCCGAAAGCTGTCATTGCTCGATCTGATTCCGGCATTCTTGTTTAGCTGTTGGACCTGCTGGTGAGCCGGATGGGTTTCTGAGAAAAAATTGTTCAGGTCGATCATCAGTTTCGTGTTCTCGTCCGCATTTGTCGGATCGGCGCGATAGCGATTGTATCGCTGAGCAAATTGCTTCACGCGGTCGTCGATGCTGTCCGGGGCTTCCATCAGCACCGCGGCCATTTCGTCCAGCCAATCCGGGCTTGGCCCACCATAATGCTTGTCTTCGCTCAGCGTCGAATTGGGCCAGTACCCTTGCCAATACCAGTAATGACCCAGCTCGTGCGCGACGGCGGCAAGCTCGATACGCGCACGCGTGGCCGGACTCATCTGACGATCGACGGCAGTTTGCACGGCGGCATCGATCTCGGCCTGCGGGCGGCCGACCATTTGCGCCGACACCCCGCGGCGGATCGACGCTTCGACCTGCGCACGATATGTCCGGTCGGAGAGCCACGGCAGCACCACCGGGAATCCGCCCTTGCGCAGCCCCGCGACGCTTTCCCTAGAAACCAGTCCTTCAGCTGCTTCAGCGACCGCATAACGGAGAGGTTGCCGACCGAAATTCGCCTTGAACCGCTCAACGCCGCCCTCAGCCAGCTCCAGCAGTCGCTGCGCGCGGGCGGCATTGCTCGCCAGCGCCACGCCGTTGGCGCTTTCTACGCATTCTAGATCAGGCAGGATCGAACTGGCCTGATCGCAGAGCCTGGCTTGTCCGGCCAAAGCAGGGGCGCTTGAACACGCGATCGCGCTCAGCGCCAGCACGATACGTCCAACCGGTCGAGAAAGAGACATTCATCCTCCATCGCTAAAACTGACTACAGCTGTAGTCGTTAGCGATGTAGCGATGACTACAACTGTAGTCAATAATGTGTGGGGGTGCGGTTCTGCCTCAATGCCCCTCGAACGCGACCAGCGCGTGGACGGCGATCCCATCGCTGCGCAGTGCATCGGCCCCGCCCAGTTCGGGCAGGTCGATGACGAAAGCGGCCTGGGTGACGACCGCGCCGGCCTTGCGCAGCAGGCGGACGGCGGCGCGGGCGGTGCCGCCGGTGGCGATCAAATCGTCGACCAGCAGCACGCGCGCGCCCGGCGCCAGCGCGTCGGCGTGAATCGCGATGCGGTCGGTGCCGTATTCGAGCGCGTAATCTTCCGCGATCGTCGCGCCGGGCAGCTTGCCGTCCTTGCGGATCAGGAGCACGCCCGCCCCCAGCGCGAGCGCGAGCGCGGGGGCGAAGACGAAACCGCGCGCCTCGATGCCCGCGACCAGATCGACCGGACCGTCGACCCCGGCCAGCAGCCGCTCGACCGTCAGTGCCAGCCCCTCGCCGTCGAGGAGCAGCGTGGTGATGTCGCGGAACTGGATGCCGGGCTTTGGAAAATCCGGGATGGTGCGAATGCGGCTGCGGATGTCGTGATTGTCGCTCATGTCGATGTCGCCCCCCGGAAACGAAAACACCCCGGCCAGCCGACCGGGGTGCTTTCAGCCTTGCCCAAGCCAGGCGCGCGCCGCAAGCGGGCGCGCGCCGGTCGGTCTCAATGCTTCACGTCGCGCCAGATGTTGCGATAGGCACCATAGGCCAGCGCGGTGAAAATCAGGATGAAGATGATCGCGGCAAGACCCGCCTGGTGCCGCACTTCGAGCTTGGGCTCCGCGGTCCAGACGAGGAAGGCGGCGACGTCCTTGGACATCTGGTCGATGGTCGGGTTGGTTCCGTCGGCATAGGTCACCTGACCATCCGCGGCGAGCGGCGGCGCCATCGCCAGATTGAGCGTCGGGAAATAGGGGTTGTGGTTCAGCCCCTCCGGCACGGTGAAGTCGGGAAACTTCTTGAGCAGCTCGGCCGACGGATCGCGATAGCCGGTCAGCAGCGAATAGATGTAATCCGCGCCGCCTTCGCGCGCCTTGGCCATCAGCGAGAGATCCGGCGGGATCGCGTTATTGTTGGCCGCCCGCGCCGCGACGTCATTGGCCCAGGGCGACGGGAAATGGTCGGCGGGCGTGTTCTTGCGAGTCGCCGCTTCGCCGGTTTCCGGGTTCACCGATGCCTGTTCGACCGCCCACTGGTCGGCGATCGCCTTCACTTCGGCCTCGTTGTAGCCGAGCGCGGTCAGGTCGCGGAATGACACCAGCTTGAGCGAGTGGCAGGCCGAGCAGACTTCCTTGTAGACCTGGAAGCCGCGCTGGAGCTGGGCGCGGTCGAACTTGCCCATCATGCCGTCGGACGACAGGTTGGCGTGGCGGGGTTCGAGATGGAATTCCTCCGCCGCCGATTCCTCGGCCGGCTCCGCCATCAGCGAGCCGGCCAGGCCCAGCACCAGCACGAAGGCGAAGCCCAGGCCGATCAGGATCGAAATGATGCGAGTCATCGTCAATGGGGTCCTTTATTCGGCCGGAACCGGCTGGGCGCTGCCGCCGCCGATCGCGCTCTTGGTCGGGCCGGTGCCGCCTTCGCCCTTCAGCACCGCTTCGGTAATCGAATTGGGCAGCGGGCGCGGCCGCTCCATCATCGACACGAGCGGCAGCAGGACGAGGAAGTGGATGAAATAATAGGCGGTCGCCACCTGACCCAGGATGACGTTGCGCGTCGTCGCCTCCGCCCCGCCGACAAAGCCGAGCAGGAAGACATCGGCGACCAGCACGAAGAACAGGACGCGATACACCGGCCGGAAATTGGACGAGCGCACCGGCGAGCTGTCGAGCCAGGGCAGGAAGAACAGGAGCAGGATCGAGCCGAACATCGCGACCACGCCCCACAGCTTCGCCGGCAGGATGAAGTCGACGGTGAACGACTTCAGGATCGCGTAGAAGGGCAGGAAATACCATTCGGGCACGATGTGCGCGGGCGTCGAAAGCGGGTTCGCCTGGATGTAATTGTCCGGGTGACCGAGCAGATTCGGCTGGAAGAAGATCAGGAAGGCGAAGACGAGCAGGAACACGCCCAGCCCGAAGCCGTCCTTCGCGGTGTAATAGGGGTGGAAGGGCACCGTGTCCTGCGGCCCCTTCACCTCGACGCCGGTCGGGTTGTTCGACCCCGGAATGTGCAGCGCCCAGATGTGCATCACGATCACGCCCGCGATCACGAAGGGCAGCAGATAGTGGAGCGAGAAGAAGCGGTTGAGCGCAGCCGCATCCGGCGCATAGCCGCCGAGCAGCCAGATGCGCAGCGTTTCGCCGACCAGGGGGATCGCCGAGAAGAAGCCGGTGATGACCTGCGCGCCCCAGAAGCTCATCTGGCCCCAGGGCAGCACATAGCCCATGAACGCGGTCGCCATCATCAGCAGGAAGATGACCACGCCGAGCAGCCAGATCATCTCGCGCGGGGCCTTGTACGACCCGTAGTAGAGCCCGCGCGCCATGTGGATGTAAACGACGATGAAGAACATCGACGCGCCGTTGGCGTGGGCATAGCGCAGGAACCAGCCCTGATTGACGTCGCGCATGATGTGTTCGACCGACGAGAACGCGGTGTTCACGTCCGTCGAATAATGCATGGCGAGCACGATGCCCGAGATGATCTGGATCGCGAGCGCGGCACCCGCGAGCACGCCGAAATTCCAGAAGTAATTGAGGTTGCGCGGCACCGGATAACCCGCGCCGACCGCGCCATAGACCAGGCGCGGGAGCGGCAGGCGCTCATCCAGCCACTTGGTGAAGCCGCTCTTCGGCTCGTACTGCTTTGCCCAGGGAAAGCTCATCGCGTCGATCCTTTGATCCCTAGTGTGCTCAACCGACCACGATCGTCGTGTCGGAGGTAAAGGTATATTCGGGCACCGCCAGATTGGTCGGTGCCGGGCCCGAACGGATGCGGCCCGCGGTGTCATAGGCCGAGCCGTGGCACGGGCAGAAATAACCGCCGAACGGCCCCTTGTTCTCGCCCTCGCCTGCGCCCAGCGGCACGCAGCCCAGATGGGTGCAGACGCCCAGCGTCACCAGCCAGTTCTGCTTGCCCTCCTTGGTCCGCTGCGCCAGCGTCTGCGGATCGCGCAGCTCGCTCATCGGTGCGGAATTGGCGGCGGCGATTTCCTGCGGCGTCAGGTTGCGCACGAACAGCGGCTGCTTGCGAAAGCTCGCCTTGATCGCCTGGCCCGGCTGCACCGGCGACAGGTCGACCTCGGTCGAGGATTGCGCCAGCACGTCGGCGGACGGGTTCATCGAGTTAATCAGCGGCAGCGCGATCACGCCCGCACCGACCCCCGCAAACGCCACCGCGCCGATCGACAGATAGTCGCGGCGGCGGGGATTTTCGATCGGATCGTCGTGCTTCGCGTGCGAGTCGCCGACGGCAGCCTTTTCAACCGTAGCCATTCATCAAGCCCTTGAACTTACGTAAGCGGCGGGGATTCGCCGCGTGGAAGAAGCCGGCGCAGCATTCATGGCACGCACGGCCGCAAACCGGGTCGTTGGCGGCCTGTTAGCCGGTGCCGATCGGCTTTGCCAATAGCAATTTGACGAGTCCGTGACAGGGCGACGGACCGCACTTGCCGCCCCGTCCCCGCCGATCCTATGGCGGCGCGATGCGGATCGCGCTCTTTCAACCGGAAATCGCCGGCAATGTCGGCACCATCCTGCGGCTGGGGGCGTGCTTCGCCACGCCGGTCGACCTGATCGAACCGCTGGGCTTTCCGTTCTCCGACCGCGCGCTGGCGCGGGCGGGCATGGATTATCGCGATGCCGCACAGGTGACGCGCCATGTCGACTGGCCGGCGTTCCGTCCGACGGTGCCCGGCCGGCTGGTGCTGCTGACCACGCGCGCGACGCTGACGCTGCCAGCGATGCGGTTCCAGCCCGACGACACGCTGCTGATGGGATCGGAAAGCGCGGGCGTACCCGATCATGTCCACGCCGCATGCGATGCGGCCGTCCGCATCCCGATGCGCGCGGGATGCCGGTCGCTGAACGTCGCGGTCGCGACGGGGATCGCGCTGGCCGAGGCGCTTCGGCAGACGGAAACATGGCCCGAGACATGACAGCGGCGATACGCGCCCTGTAACATTATATCGATACGGCCACTGGTCTATGCCCGGGCCGGGTTCAGGGAGATCGTACGATGAGATCCTTCAACGGCAAGCGCCACGTGGCGTCATGGGCACTGCCGGTGCTGATCGCCATGACCGCGACAGGGGCGGTTGCGGCAATGGCCCGCACTCCGGATGCCCGTACGATACCCGCGGATCATCGCGTCAGCTTCACGATCGAACATCGCGGCATGCAGCTCGGCGCGCCGACGCTGAACGTGGTGCCGGGGCGACGCGCCGAGATCGCGGTCGGTGGCGCGCATGGCTACCGCCTCGCAACGACGCTGCACGCGGTTGCGGGCGCCGCGACGCCGCAGTTCCGACTGGAAACCGAAATCGCCCTGGCCGACGCTAGCGGCTTTCGCGTGGTCGCCACCCCCGTCCTTACGCTCGCCGCCGGGCGTGCCGTGACGATCGAAACGCGCAGCGGCGATGGCCCGGGCGATGTGCTGCGGGTCAGTGCAACGGTCGAAGCCTTACCATCTTCTGGAAACTGAGCGGGTCCCCGCCCCGGCCGCAAGCTTCCGCTCGACTTTGCGTCGGAGTGCGCGATATGGATCGCGGCCATGAACGAGCTTGACGCGCAGCAAGGCGCCGCCCGCACCTGGTTTGAACATCTGCGCGACCTGATCTGCGCCGAGTTCGAGGCAATCGAACGCGAAGCGGGATCGGATGCGCGCTTCACCTATACGCCGTGGGACCGCACCGACCCGTCGGGCGCACCGGGCGGCGGCGGGGTGCAGGGCCTGATGAAGGGCCGGGTGTTCGAGAAGGTCGGGGTCAACGTGTCGACCGTCGGCGGCACGTTCGAGGGCGACTTCGCCAAATCCATCCACGGCGCGGGCGAGGACCCGAGCTTTTTCGCCACCGGCATCAGCCTGGTCGCGCATCTCGCCAATCCGCACGCGCCCGCCGTGCACATGAACACCCGGTTCCTCAACACGACCAAACGCTGGTTCGGCGGCGGCGCTGACCTCAATCCGCCGATCCCCTATGACGAGGATACCGCCGCCTTTCATGCGCGGATGAAGGCGGCATGCGATGCGCACGACCCCGCATATCACCCACTGTACAAGGCGTGGGCGGACGAATATTTCTACATTCCCCACCGCAAGGTCCATCGCGGCGTCGGCGGCATCTTCTACGATCATCTGGAGGGGGATTTCGACGCCAACCTGGCGTTCACCCAGGATGTCGGCCGCGCGTTCCTGGACATCTATCCGCAACTGGTGCGGCGGCGCATGGACATGCCCTTTACCGATGCCGAAAAGGCGCAGCAGCTCGCTTGGCGCGGGCGCTATGCCGAGTTCAACCTGGTCTATGACCGCGGCACGCTGTTCGGGCTGAAGACCGGCGGCAATATCGACGCGATCCTGATGAGCCTGCCGCCAGTCGCCATCTGGGAATAAGCGCGCGGTGATGACGCCGGTTGCCGACGATCATCTCGCGACGGTCGTCACCACGCTGGAGATGCACGCGCGGCCGCGGCCCCGCCCGCTGCCGGCGTCGCCGCTGCGGCTGGTCGCATGGCCGAAGCCGGCGCCCGACGCCTATCGCACGCTGTTCCGCCGGGTGGGCGGCCCGTGGCTATGGTATTCGCGGCTGGTCATGCGCGACGCGGAGCTGGTCGCGGCGACGCACCGCCACGAGACCCAGGCCCATGCGGTGATCGACCCCGCGGGGATCGAGGTCGGGCTGCTCGAACTCACCCATCCCGAGCCCGATTGGTGCGCGCTCGATTATTTCGGGCTAGTGCCGGAGCTGACCGGGCGGGGCCACGGCAACTGGCTGATGCAGCTGGCGATGGCGATGGCGTGGCGGCCGGAGGTGACGATGGTGCGCGTGAATACCTGCACGCTCGACCATCCCGCCGCGCTGGGGTTCTACCGGCGGCACGGCTTTGTCGCGGTCAAGCGGACGGTCGAGACGTTCCGCGATCCGCGCGTCACCGGCGTCCTGCCCGCCGATGCCGCGCCTCAGATCCCGTGCCTGGCGGCCAGCCGGCGATAGACCGCGACCTGCGCGAGCAGGGTGACGAGCGCGACCGCGCTGACCACCAGCGCCGCCAGCACCGCGGCGGGCGCGCGCGCGATGGCTTCGGGCAAGGCAGGGCTGGCGAACAGCGCGCCGATCAGTGCGGCGATGATCTGGCCGCCCTGGCCGGCAAGCACCAGCAGGGCCAGCAGCGCAAGCAGCCGCCAGCCCTGGCCCTGTGTCGCGTCGATCGCATCGCGCGCGACGTCGAGCACGGGGTGGTCGGCACGCGCGACCAGCGCCGGTCCGACCAGGAAGGTGCGGCCAAGGATGAACAGCCCCGGCACGACGAAGAGGAACAGCCCGGCGAATGTCGCCAGCCCCATCAGCACCATGGCCGCCATGTAGCGCGGCAGAAGGATCGCGAGGCGCCGCATCGCCGCGCCGACCGTCGGGCGGGCGGGATCGAGATAGAGCGACAGCACCGTGACCGACGCAACCCAGCCGACGCCGGTGCGGATCAGGATCCAGTGCAGGTTGGCCGAGAGATAGGCGAACAGCGCCGCCTGGGCCTGGGCGGCGGTCGCATCGGGGGCGGAGGGTGGCGGCTCCGGCAATGCAAGCAGGAGCGCGAAGGACGGCAGGAACACGAACAGCCCGATCAGGGGCCACAGGACGGGGCGATCGCGGCGCCACAGCGCCCCGGCCTCGGCCAGGACGCCGGCCAGGGAAAGCCTCATCCGGCCGGCTCCGCCAGCGGATCGACGGGCACCGACGCGTGCCGCGCGACCGCGGCGACATAGAGCCGGGCGACGAACACCGTCTGCAGGACGGCCAGCCCGGTGGCGACCAGCGCGGCGACCAGCGCGATCAGCACGTCCGCGACGGTGAGCACCCCGTCTCCGCCCACCACGATTTTCAGCAATGCGCCCAACCCCGCCGAAACGCCGAGCGTCAGGAAGATGGCGACGATCGCGAACAGGATGATGACCCCGATGATCTTGAGCGTCATCCCGCGGGTCAGCGACCAGGACCGGCGGATCGCCCCGAGGCCGATCGGTGCGTCGACCAGCGCCGGCATGACCAGGATCAGCCGCGCGGCGAGGAAGAAGAAGGCCGGCATCAGCACGATGACGTAGAGTGCGGACCATGCGGCCGCGACCGGCGGCAATTCGGGCTGCGCCGCGCCGGTGCTCGCCGCGACCATGTTGAAGCCATAGGCGGCAAGGATGAGGATGATCGGCACGAACAGCAGGAGCATCGCGGCGGCAAGGACCAGCGACACCCCGATGATCGGGAGGAAGCGACGAAGCCCGCGCGCGCGCGCGGCGGTGGCCCCGGCATCTGGATCAAGCACGAGCGCGGTCAGCATGGTCTGGCCGACGACGCCCGCCAGCGCCGCGATCACCCCGATAACGGCGAACACGATGGCCGCCACGGCTTCCGCGTCGGTCGCCGGCTTCTCCATCACCGCGCCGATCGCCTGGGGGATGAAGATGAACGGGATGACGATCGCGAGCACCGCGCCCAGATTGTCGCTGACGAACTCCATCGACCGGTCCCAGACCGCGTCCATATTGACCATGCGCGACATACCCCTCACTTGATCGCCCGACACGTTTCTCTAGCCGCCGGCCGGACACTTGCCAATGCACGCCGCTCCATTCCCGCGTGACGCGACCGAAACGCTGATCGACGGCGTCGCCTGGCGCACGACCCCGGGGCTGACCCCCTATCCGAAGTCGCTGGCCGAGATGACGGCGCGCGCCGAGGCGATCGCGGCGGGGACGGCAGGCGAGCTGATCTGGCTGCTCGAACACCCGCCCGTCTATACCGCGGGGACCAGCGCCGACCCCGCCGAGCTGATCGATCCGCGCTTTCCGGTCCATGCCGCCGGACGCGGCGGGCGCTATACCTATCACGGGCCGGGGCAGCGGATCGGCTATCTGATGCTCGATCTGGCCGCGCGGGGGCGCGACGTCCGCCGGTTCGTTCACGCGCTCGAGCATTGGCTGATTGCGACGCTGGCCGCGCTCGACATTCCGGCCTTTGCAGTGCCCGACCGGATCGGGATCTGGACGCACGATGCCGACGGCGTGGAGGCCAAGATCGGCGCGATCGGGATCCGCGTGAAGAAATGGGTGACGCTGCACGGCTTTTCGATCAACCTGGCACCCGACCTGACTCATTTCACGGGGATTGTGCCGTGCGGCATCGCCGAATATCCCGTGACCAGTGCCGCCCTGCTTGGCCGGCGCATTGACAACGCGGCCTTTGATGCTGCACTTGCGTTTGCGTACCCAGATTTTGTTCAGGCGCTCGGTAACACTAAAAAAAACGAGGCTTGAGGGTCACCCGCGTTTGTGTCTAACGTCCACACCGGTTTGGGTTATCAGACCAAAGGGTCGTCCAAATCCATTATCTAGGGAGCTTCTACATGCGTGCACTCATTTCCAAGGTCGCGACGGTTTCGATGATCGCCGGCGCGGCGCTGCTCGTCTCGGCATGCGGTGAAACCACCGAAACCCCGGCCGCAAACACCAACGTCACCGACCTCAATTCGACCGACGCGATGATGGACGGCACGATGACCGACAACATGACCGCCGTCGACGGCGCGATGGGCAACGACGCCATGATGGCCAACGACGCCATGATGTCGAACGATGCGATGATGTCGAACGACGCGATGTAATTCGCGCGACATTCGTGCAAGATCGAATTGGGGCCGTCCGGGCGACCGGGCGGCTCTTTCGATTCCGGCCGGATGGCGCACGACATGAACGGGCCGTTCAGGAAAAAGCGGTTGGCGGGCGGACAAAAATCCCTAACGATCCGCGCAGGCAAAAATCGGCGCGCCGCCACCAACGGTCGGGGTCGAGTGTGAGAGGAAGCGATGAGCGTGTTGCGTAGCTGGCGGCTGTGGACCGCCGCCATCCTGCTGGGATCCACCGTGGCGGCACCCGCCCAGGCCCAGTTCTTCTTCAAGCCCAAGGACCTGCGCGGCGCGCAGGTGACGGGGGCGGAACCTGGCATGGTCAGCCAGGCGCTGCCAGACGCCACGCCCGCCGAATACCAGGCGGCGCTGGTTTGGAACCTGCGCGCGGCGCTGAATGTCGCGGCGCTGCAATGCCAGTTCGAGCCTGGACTGCTGACGCTCGACAACTACAACGCCGTTCTGGTCGACCATAAGGACGAGCTGCAGGCGAGCTTCAAGACGATCGAGGGCTATTTCCTGCGCAAGAACCCCAAGAATGCGCGCGCCGCCCGTACCGCGTTCGACAGCTATCAGACACGGGTCTATGCCGCGTTTTCGGCGGTGTCGGCGCAGTATATCTTTTGCCTGACCGCCGGATCGGTGGGCCGCGACGCGATCTTCGCGCCGCGCGGCAGCTTTCACAAGGTCGCGCAGAACCGCATGGTCGAGATGCGGGGCGCGCTGGTGCCCTGGGGCGAGCAGCAATTCACCGGCGCCAAGCACCTCGCCACGCCCAGCCCGCTGCCGACGCGCTTCGCCGACGAAAGCTGCTGGCGGCGCAATGTGTGGCAGGATCGCCGCTGCGGGCCGTTCCGCGCGTCCTGACCCGACGCCGCGCAGCCCCTTAACGCAGGCCGAGCAGCTTGTGCGTCTGAAGCGACAGGCGCCAGCCGGGCCGGGCCAGCACGAGGTCGATCGCGGCGCGGGCATGGTCGGCGGGATCGGCCCCGTCGACCGGGTCCATCGGCTGGACCAGGAAATGATCGAAACGCCACGCGGCCAGCGCGTCGGGGTCGTGCCCGGCCTGGGGCCAGACCAGCTTGAGCTCGTTGCCCGACCGCTGCACGACGTCGCTCCCCGCCTTGGGGCTGACGCAGACCCAGTCGATGCGCGGATGGACGGGCAGCGTGCCGTTGGTCTCGATCGCGATCTCGAACCCCTCGGCATGGAGCGCGTCGACCAGCGCATCGTCGACCTGGAGCATCGGTTCGCCCCCGGTCAGCACGACGAAGCGGCGCGCCGGATCGTCGCCCCAATGCGCGACGACCGATGCAGCCAGTATGGCGGCGTCGGCGAAACGCCCCCCGCCCGCGCCGTCGGTGCCGACGAAATCGGTGTCGCAGAAGCGGCAGACCGCCGTCGCGCGATCGGCCTCGCGCCCCGACCAGAGGTTGCAGCCGGCAAAGCGGACGAACACGGCGCGGCGGCCGGCCTGCACCCCCTCCCCCTGCAGGGTCAGGAACATTTCCTTGACGGCATAGCGCATCGCGCGATCAGGGCCGGACGACATAGTCGGTGGGATCGGGTAGCCCGGCGTCGGCAAAGCCCTTGGCCCGCAGGCGGCAGCTGTCGCAGCGGCCGCAATGCCGCCCGCCCGGCGCGGGATCGTAGCAGGACCAGCTGATCCCGGCGTCGAGGCCGAGCCGGTCGGCTTCGCGCACGATATCGGCCTTGGTCATGTGCTGGAGCGGCGCGTGGATGGTGAAGGGTTGCCCCTCGACCCCGGCGCGCGTCGCCAGTTCGGCCAGCCGCGCGAACCCGGCGATGAATTCGGGACGGCAATCGGGATAGCCCGAATAATCGAGCGCATTGACCCCGATGAACAAATCGCGCGCGCCCGCGGCCTCCGCCCAGCCCAGCGCGAGCGACAGGAAGATGGTGTTGCGCGCGGGCACATAGGTGACCGGAATGCCGGGGCCAACGCCCGCCTTGGGCACGTCGATCGCATCGGTCAGCGCCGAACCGCCGAACTGGCGCAGGTCAAGCGGCAGGATGACGTGGCGTTCGGCACCGAGCAGCATCGCGACCCGGCGCGCGGCGGCCAGTTCGACCTGGTGGCGCTGATTATAGTCGATCGACAGCGCGAACAGGCGATAGCCGCCCTCCCGCGCGAGCGCGGCGGCGACCATCGAGTCGAGCCCGCCCGAGACGAGGACGACGGCAATCGGAGCTTGGGTCATGCGCGCAGCCGCTACGCCGAACCGGGCGCGACCGCAATGCGCGGCGTGCCCACGCACCGATTACGCGATTTGCGCAGTCGACGGGCGACGCGGCGTCGCGGACTTGTTCACCGCCACGGGCGAAAAGGCACGACATGAACCGCCTCTTTTCCCTGCGCGACCTCGCCCCGCCCGGCCCCCCGTCCTGGCACGAACGCCGGCTCGACAAACGCCACCGCATCCGCGTGACCGGGGGCATCCGGCCGGTGCGCGGCCGCATGATCCCGGTCGAGGTCACAGACCTGTCGGCAACGGGATGCCGCATCGACACCGACCTGTTCCGGCCGGGCGAGATGGTCTGGATCGCGGTGCCGCCGCTGGCGCCGATGATGGCGTGGATCCAGTGGCGGCGCGGCGGACAGGCCGGGTTGCGCTTTGAACGTGCACTGCACCGGTCGGTCCTGGCGCACCTGGTCCAGCGGCATCGTCCACCGGGCGGGAGCCGCGACGACCGGCTCCGTCCGGTGCCGGCACCCGTGGCCGCCGGTCAGAGGTAGCGCGCGGCCAGGATGGGGCCGGTGGTACCTTCGCGCACGACGAGCGCATAACGGTCGGCGCCGCGCACGGCGCGCTGTTCGGGCGTGATCGTGATCCGCTGCTCGCCGCCCTTCCACCGCGCCAGCTCGCGCTCGCCGGTAAAGACGTTGCTGTAGCGGATCTTGCGCCCGCCATTTTCGCCGTTGGCGATGTTGACGTCGACCTGGCGACGCAGCGCGACCAGGGTGACGCGCGCCTCGCGGGCCGGCTTGCCGTTGATCGTGACCTGGGTCGGGCCGTTGCCCGCGCGCTGGATCGCAATCGCGGGCTGCGGCTGCTTCGATGCCTCGATGATCATCTGCTTGATCTTGTCGCCCCGCCCGCCGACGACGCCGCTGCGGCCCTGGACCACCGATTGCGGGGTGTAGACCCCGGCACCGGGGATCTTGCGGCCGGCATAGGCGCGCTGGAGATTGGTATTCTCCTCACGCGCCAGCGTGTCCTTCCAGCCCAGCCGGTCCCAATAGGTCACGGGCCGGGTGATCGCGACGACCGACGGGTCCGCCGCCAGGATCGCCTGAACATGATCGGCCGGCGGACAGGACGAGCAGCCCTGGCTGGTGAACAGCTCGACCGCGACCGGCATCGCGGGGTTGCCGGCCGGGGGGGCCGGCGGCGTCGACGCCGCGGGCTGGGTGGCCCAGGCGATCGCGCCGGCGGCAACCAGGGTGAGCGATCCGACGATCTTCTTCATGTGCGTCATATGCGTGCATTCCCATGATGCGGCCCGGCGCATGCCGGGCAGGATGCCCCCGGTTCGGCACCGGGGGGCAAATGGTTACGCGCTCACCAGCGCAACAGCTGCGGCCCGACCAGCCGGCCGATGCCCGCGCTGACCGCCACCGCGAGCGTGTACCAGATCGCCGCGAAATGGACCGAATTGCTGGGGCAGTGCAGGTTGTAGGCAAAGGTGCCGAGCGCGCCCGCCGCCAGCCCGACGAGCCAGCCGGCGCGCGCGGCATCGGTCACCGCGCCGCGCCGCAGCCAGGCGATCAGCCCGCCACCGATCAACAGCGCGCTCGCCAGGCTGACCGCGAAACAGACGATCACGTCCGGTCCGGCGATCTCGTTCACCGGCATCGTACCGGTGCGCAGCATCGTCGTCGCGCTGGCAAGCGGCAGCAGCGCGCCCGCCAGCAGCGTCCAGCGCCAGCCGTCGCGGCGTCCGCCGATTTCCGGCCGGGCGCTTCCCACCACCGTTGCCATCGCGGCAAGGCCGATCAGCAGCAGCAGGCCGGAACGGACCAGTACAAGCTCCGCAGGCTGGAGCATCACGATGTCATAGCGCAGCCCGGTGACCAGCGCGGTCGCGACGATCGCGGCCAGCGTGCCGCCCAGGGTGACGATCATTCCCACGCGCGGCGACGTGCGCCGCACGGGGCGCAGGTCCGCGACAAGATCGTCGATGGTACGCTCAGTCATCCTATTCACTCTCGATATGTCGGGCGAGCTTCTTCAGCCCGCGATGGATGTTGACCTTGACCAGCGAGGGCGACTGCCGGCTGGCGGCCGATGCCTCCGCGATCGAAAGCCCTTCGATCTTGACCAGCCGGATCGCTTCCGCCTGGGCGGCGGGCAGATGCGCGAGCAGCCGGTCGATGCTGATCCGCGCGACCGAATCGGATTCAAACCCGTCAAAGCCGATATCGCCGACCATTTCCTGTTCACCCGCGCGATAGACGCGGCGCAGCTGATCCACCCAGCGGTAGCGCGCGATCGCGGCCAGCCACGGCAGATAGGGCCGCGCGGGATCATAGGTGGCGCGCTTGGCATGGATCGAGATCAGCGTTTCCTGGATCAGGTCGTCGACCTGTCCGGGCGCGATCCGCCGGTCGAAATAGCGTTTGAGCCACAGACGGCTGGCATCGAGCACCGCGCGATACGCCGCCGCATCGCCCGCCTGCGCGCGCGCCATCAATTGTCCCAGCGCCTGTTCGCCCGCCTTCATGCCCGTTTCCGCACAGCTAACGACGATGGTTCGCCGCGGTGCCCGCCACGGTTACACGCGTTGCGCGCAATGTCTTTGCCAAAAGCGGGCGAAACGGGTCAGCCCGCCAGCGCCTCGACAAAGTGGCGACGGCACAGCGCGACATAGCGTTCATTGCCGCCGATTTCGGTCTGTGCGCCCTCGCGGACCGCGTCGCCCGCATCGTCGACGCGCAGGTTCATCGTCGCCTTCGCCCCGCAGCGACACACCGATTTCAGCTCGATCAGCGCGTCGGCAATCGCCAGCAGCCGCGCCGCCCCGGGAAACAGGTCGCCCCTGAAATCGGTGCGCAGGCCATAGCAGAGCACGGGGATGCGAAGCACGTCGCAGACGCGCGCGAGCTGCGCCACCTGGGCCGGGGTGAGGAACTGCGCCTCGTCGACCAGCACGCAGTGAACGGGTCCGTCGGCGCATGCGCGCTCGACCGCCACGAACAGGTCGCTGTCGGCGGCAAAGGCGCGGGCGGGGCGCGACAGGCCGATGCGCGACGCGATCGTCCCCTTACCCGACCGGGCGTCGATCGCGCTGGTGAACAGCAGCGTGTTCATCCCGCGCTCGCGATAGTTGAAATCCGCCTGGAGCAGCGTGGTCGATTTGCCCGCATTCATGCTGGCATAATAGAAATAGAGCTTGGCCATCCCCCCGCGCCGCCCCGCTCAGTCGGTGCTTTCGTCGAGGTCGCGCGCGATCTCGGGCTTGCGCAGCAGCGTGTCGATGTGCGTGGCTTCGTCGAAGCTTTCGTCCGCCAGGAATTTCAGCCGGGCGGCATATTTCAGGTTCACGCGGCGTGCGACTTCGCCCTGCAGATAGGCGGTGTTGGTGCGCAGCGCCTTGAGCACCGCGTCCTCGTCCTTGCCGAGCAGCGGCTTCACGAACACGGTGGCATGCCGCAGGTCGGGCGACATGCGGACTTCGGTGATCGACACCGAATGGCTGGCCAGCGTGTCGTCATGGACGTCACCGCGCATCAGCACGTCGGACAGCGCATGGCGCACCTGTTCCCCCACGCGCAGCAGCCGGACGGATCGGGTTTCGGGGGTTTCGTTTCGCATAAATCCTTCTCCCTCTCCCCTGCGGGGGAGGGGCCGGGGAGAGGGGCAGTCGCAACGACCGCCGCTCATGGTCCCCTCTCCCAACCCTCTCCCCGCGGGGGAGAGGGCTAGCGTGTCACAAAGTCCGTTCGCGCATCTCGACTTCGAAGGTTTCCAGGAAGTCGCCCGGTTTGATGTCGGTGAAGTTCTGGCTGAACGTCACGCCGCATTCCAGGCCGGCGCGCACTTCGGGAACATCGTCCTTGAAGCGCCGCAGCGAAGCGATTTCGCCCTGATAGATGATGACGTCCTCGCGCGTGATGCGGGCCTTGAGCGCCTTGCGGATCGCACCCTCGACGACGAGCAGGCCCGCGGCCTTGCCATGCTTGCCCGCCGAGAAGACCTCGCGGATTTCGGCGCGGCCGACCACCGTCTCGAACGCTTCGGGGCCGAGCTCGCCTGCCATGCCGGCGCGGATTTCGTCGGTCAGGTCATAGATGACGTCGTAATATTTCAGCGCCACCTTCTGCCGCTCCGCGATCTCGCGCGCCTTGGCGTTGGGACGGACGTTGAAGCCGATGATCGGCGCGCCCGATGCGCCCGCCAGCGTGACATCGCTCTCGGTGATCCCGCCGACGCCCGAATGCAGGATGCGCACCCGGATTTCCTCGGTCGAGATCTTGTTGAGCGAATTGACGATCGCCTCGACCGTGCCCTGGGTGTCGGCCTTGACCACCAGCGGATATTCGATCGCCTGCTTGGCCTTCAGCGCGCTGAACATCGTTTCTAGGCTGGCCGGGGCCTGGGTCGTCCGCTTCTGCTGGATCACGCCCTGGCGATAGGCGGCGACCTCGCGGGCGCGCGCCTCGTTCTCGACCACCTGCAACGGATCGCCCGCCATCGGCACGCCCGACAGGCCGAGCACCTCGACCGGCATCGACGGTCCGGCTTCCTTGACCTGACGGCCCTTGTCGTCGAGCAGCGCGCGGACCTTGCCGCTTTCCGCCCCGACGACGAAGACGTCGCCGACCTTGAGCGTCCCGCGGCTGACCAGCACGGTCGCGACGGGACCGCGGCCCTTGTCGAGCTTGGCCTCGACCACCGTGCCCTCGGCCGCGCGATCGGGATTGGCGCGCAGTTCGAGCAGCTCGGCCTGGAGCTGGATCTTCTCGATCAGCTCGTCGAGCCCGGTCTTCTTGAGCGCGGACACCTCGACGTCCTGGACGTCGCCCGACATCTCCTCGACCACCACCTCGTGCTCGAGCAGGCGTTCGCGGATCTTCTGCGGATTGGCCTCGTGCTTGTCGACCTTGTTGATCGCGACGATCATCGGCACGCCGGCGGCCTTGGTATGGTTGATCGCCTCGATCGTCTGCGGCATCAGCCCGTCGTCGGCGGCGACCACGAGCACGACGATGTCGGTGACATTGGCCCCGCGCGCGCGCATTTCGGTGAACGCCTCGTGACCCGGCGTGTCGAGGAAGGTGACCTTCGACTTGTCCTTCAACGTCACCTGATAGGCGCCGATATGCTGGGTGATGCCGCCGGCTTCGCCCTGCACGACATCGGTGCCGCGCAGCGCGTCGAGCAGGCTGGTCTTGCCGTGATCGACATGGCCCATGATCGTGACCACGGGCGGACGCGGCAGCATCGATTCCGCCGAATCCTCGGTCGTGTCGACGGCAAGGTCGATGTCCGATTCGCTGACGCGCTGGATGTTGTGGCCGAATTCGGTGACGAGCAGCTCGGCGGTGTCCTGGTCGATCGTCTGGTTGACGGTGACGGGCATGCCCATCTTGAACAGCGCCTTGACCAGGTCGGCGCCCTTTTCGGCCATGCGGTTGGCGAGTTCCTGGACGGTGATCGCCTCCGGCACCACGACATCGCGGACCTGCTTTTCGCGCGGCTGGCCGCTGCCGCCCATATGAGCGCGCTTTTCCTTCTCGCGCGCACGCTTGAGCGCGGCGAGGCTGCGCGCGCGCGCGCCGTCATTGTCGCCGAGCGCGCGGGTGACGGTCAGCTTGCCCGACTGGCGGCGATCGTCCCCCTTGCGGTCGCGCGAGGGACGCGCGGGCGGCTCGGGCCGCTTGGGCGCGGACGAGGGCGGCGCGGCACGCGACGGCGCGGCCGTCGAGGCGGCGGCCGGCTGCGATTGGGGCTGCGGCGCGGGACGCGGAATCTCCGGACGCTGCACCGGGGTGAAGCGGCGCGGCGCGGGCAGATTGGGGTCGAGCGTCAGCTCGCGCGGGGCGGCGGGGGCCGGCGCGGGATCGGCCACGCGCGCGGCCGGCGGTGCGGCAGGCGTGTCCGGCACGACGGGCGCAGGTGCGTCCGCATCCGGGGCGGGCGCAGGCGCATCGGCGGCAGCCTCCTCGGCGCGACGGCGCTCATCGGCTCGGCGCGCTTCTTCCTCCGCCGATTCCTGGCGCTCGCGTTCCTCGCGGCGGCGCGCTTCCTCGAGCGCGGTCATGCGTGCTTCCTCGGCCTCGCGAAGCAGCTTGGCCTGAAGCTCCTGGCGCGACAACAGGCTGTTGCCGGCGTTGCGCGGGGCGGCCGGTGGCGGCGACGCGGGACGCGCGGCCGGAGCCGGCGGCGCGGCCTCGGCGGCGGGCACCGGCGCCTGCGCCTCCTCGCCCGGACGGCCGAGCACGCGGCGGCGCTTCACCTCCACGACCACGGTGTTCGAGCGGCCATGGCTGAAGCTCTGCTTCACCTTGCCGGTCTCGACCGTGCGCTTGAGGCCCAGCGGCGCGCGCGCCCCCAGTTTCGGCTTGTCGTTGTCGGTATCGCTCATCCGGTTACTCAAGTTCCTTATTCATCGTCGTATCGCGCGACGATGGGGTCGATGCGCCTTGCGAAGCCATTTCGCAAGGTGAAGCACCACATTCGGGTTCGATGAAGGCCAGCCAGCGCGACAGCGCCTGCGATACGCGCCGCGCGGCTCCGCCGTCGATGACGCCGGCATGTACCACATTCTCGCGGCCCAGCGCCACGGACAATATGGTGCGGTCGACCGGCAAATCCAGTCCCTTGAGGCCGCTCGCCTCCCGGTCGGAGCCGACACGCCAAGCCTGGGCGAGCTTGGCCGCGCCGTCCGCGCCCGCATCACGCGCGTGGAGCAGCAGCCGCAGACGGCCCGCGCGCGCGGCGGTTTCGATGCGTTCGGCACCGATCACCAGATGCCCGGCCTTGGCCTCCAGCCCCAGCCGGTCGAGCGCGGCGCGCTGCAGCTGGCCGGCGATCCGGTCGGCCAGATCGTCGGGAATGCGCAATTCAGTCGTCTTGAACGCACGTGCCAGCGCCCCGCGCAGCTTGCCCTTGGCCTGCGCCGCGATCAGCTCGGCACGCGTCACGCCGATCCACGCGCCCCGCCCCGGCGCCTTGGCGCGGATGTCGGGCAGCACGTCGCCATCGGGGGACAGCGCCAGGCGCACCAGCGCCTCGCGTGGCGCGGCATCGCGGGTCAGGATGCAGGTGCGCGGGTTCGCGTCGCCGTTCCCCTCCCGCTTGCGGGAGGGGTTAGGGGTGGGGTCATCCCCGGGGGCGTCGCTTGTCGATACGTCCGCCCCCGGCCCCTCCCGCAAGCGGGAGGGGGGACTTGCCGCTTTCAGTCCAGCCCGCGTCTCATTGCCCGGATTCCGCATCAGCGTCCTCCTGGGGTTCGGCCGCGGCGTCGGCCGGGGCCGCTTCGTCCTCGAACCAGTGCGCGCGCGCGGCCATGATGATCTCGTTGCCCTGCTCTTCGCTCAGGCCGTATTCGGCCAGGATGCCGCCCTTGTCCTCGCTGCGCGCACTGGGTGCGGCATCGCTGCGGCGGCGCGGCTCGCTGCGCTTCTTGGCGACCAGCTCGTCAGTCGCGAGATCGGCCAGATCGTCGAGCGTCCTGATGCCTGCCTGGCCCAGCGTGACCAGCATCGCTTCGGTCAGATAGGGCATGGTCGCGAGGTCGTCCTCGACGCCCAGTGCACGACGGGTTTCGCGATTGGCTTCCTCACGACGCTCCAGCGCCTCCTGCGCGCGGCTCTGCAGCTCGGCGGCAAGATCCTCGTCGAACCCTTCGATGCCGGCAAGCTCGTCGACCTCGACATAGGCGACTTCCTCCAGCTCGCCGAAGCCTTCGGCGACCAGCAGCTGCGCCAGCGTCTCGTCGACGTCGAGTTCCTTCTCGAACATCGCGGAACGCTCGACGAATTCCTTCTGGCGCTTCTCGCTCGCATCCGCTTCGGTGAGGATGTCGATCGCCTTGCCGGTCAGCTGGCTGGCGAGGCGGACATTCTGGCCGCGGCGGCCGATCGCCAGGCTGAGCTGGTCGTCGGGCACCACCACTTCGATGCGGTCATCCTCTTCGTCGATGACGACGCGGCTGACATTCGCCGGCTGCAACGCGTTGACGACGAAAGTCGCGGTGTCGGGCGACCAGGGGATGATGTCGATCTTTTCGCCCTGCATTTCCTGGACGACCGCCTGGACGCGGCTGCCCTTCATGCCGACGCACGCGCCGACGGGATCGATCGAGCTGTCATGGCTGATGACGCCGATCTTGGCGCGGCTGCCCGGATCGCGCGCGGCGGCCTTGATCTCGATGATCCCGTCGTAGATTTCCGGCACTTCCTGCGCGAACAGCTTCTTCATGAAGTCGGGATGCGCGCGGCTGAGGAAAATCTGCGGGCCACGATTTTCGCGGCGGACGTTGAGGATGATCGAGCGGATACGGTCGTTGACGCGCACCACTTCGCGCGGGATCTGCTGGTCGCGGCGGATGACGCCCTCGGCGCGGCCGAGATCGACGACGACATGGCCGAACTCGACGCGCTTGACGACGCCGGTGATGATCTCGCCCATCCGGTCCTTGAACTCTTCATACTGGCGCTCGCGCTCGGCATCGCGGACCTTCTGGAAGATGACCTGCTTGGCGGCCTGCGCGGCGATGCGGCCAAACTCGATCGGCGGCAGCGGATCGACGATATAGTCGCCGACGACCGCGCCCGGCTGAAGCTTCTGCGCTTCCTTCAGGTTCACCTGCTTGAAGAAATCGTCGACCGCCTCGACCACTTCGACGACGCGCCACAGGCGCAGGTCGCCGGTATTGGGATCGAGCTTCGCGCGAATGTCGTTCTCCGCGCCATAGCGGGCACGCGCCGCGCGCTGGATCGCGTCTTCCATCGCCTCGATCACGATGCCCTTGTCGATCAGCTTTTCGCGCGCGACGGCGTCGGCGATTGCGATCAGCTCGGCACGGTTGGCGGTAACGGCGGTGGCCATCGGACGTCCTTATCCTTCTGCTTCGATTTCGATGATGTCGTCGGCTCCATCCGACGCCGGATTTTCGTGAAGAATCTCGTCGGCACCGGCCGACGAAAGCGGTTGCGTGGCGGCGATCAGCCGGTCGGTGATCAGCAGCTTGGCATCGCCGACCTGCGCGAACGGCACGGTGACCGGTCCGTGCTTGCGCACGTCGACCGTCACCTGATCGCCGTCGACGCCCAGCAGGTCGCCGGTCAGCTGCTTGCGCCCGTCGGCGGTCGGCGCGGTCAGATGCACCCGCGCCTCATGCCCCGCCCAGTCGGCAAAGTCGCGGAGCCGGGTCAGCGGCCGGTCGATGCCGGGCGACGAGACCTCGAGCCGATAGGCATGGTCGATCGGGTCGCGCCCGGCAGCCTCGAGCTCGTCGAACCGGTCGGAAATCCGCCGCGACAGCGCCGCGCAATCGTCGATCGACAGCTGGCGCGTGTCGGGCCGCTCGGCCATGACCTGCAGCGTCGGATCGCTGACGCCGCCGAACATCCTGACGCGCACAAGGTCGAAGCCGAGCGCGCGCGCCTCGGGCTCGATCAACTGGGTCAGGGCGGCGATGTCGACCATGCGGGCTTCGATACTCGCGAACGAACGTGGATATAGGGCTTCGGCACCGGAACCCGTGGGGACCGGCCTCGCCATGTGTAACGATGTCGAGAAAGCACGACTGATATACGCGCAAGCCCGCGGCGGGGCAAGAGCCTAGCCGACCACCGGGATTCGGGCCGGCGCGAATCGGGCGAGGGACATTTGGCACCCGCCGCGCATTCTGGCTAAAGTCCGATCTTTCCCGTTTCGCTCAGGAGACCATATGCGCGCCGTCCAGTTCCCCATCGCCGCCATTCTGATCGCCGCGCTGGGCGGCGCATGCCAGGCCCAGCCGACGCCCCAGGACGCCGCTACGGCCGCCGGCCTGCCCTTCGCCGTCACCCCCGTCGCCGATTTCACCGCGCCCTGGGCGATGACATTCCTGCCCGACGGGCGCATGCTGGTGACCGAAAAGGCCGGGCAGCTGATGCTCGTGTCGGCGGACGGCAAGACCAAGTCGATGGTCGCCACCGTGCCCGGCGTGAGCAGCGAGGGTCAGGGCGGGTTGATGGACGTCGTCCTCCACCCCGATTTCGCCACCAACCGCATCGTCTATCTGAGCTATTCGACCCCGGGCGAAGGCGGCAAGGGCGTGGTCCTGGCGCGCGGCAAGCTGACCGAGGGTGCCGCGCCGTCGCTGGAGGGGCTGACGACGATCTTCACCGCCACGCCGTTCGTCGCGGGCGAGGGGCATTATTCGGGGCGCATCGCCTTTTCGCCCGACGGCAAATATCTGTTCTTCACCAATGGCGAACGCCAGAAGTTCGATCCCGCTCAGGATCCAAAGGCGACGCTGGGCAAGGTGCTGCGCCTCACCCCCGACGGCAAGCCGGCGGGCGACCCGGCGCTGACCGCCAAGGGGTTCCACCCCGCCATCTGGTCCTATGGCCATCGCAACCTGCTCGGCATCGCCTTCGACGCGCAGGGCAATTTGTGGGAGCAGGAGATGGGGCCGAAGGGCGGCGACGAGGTCAATGTGATCGTCGCCGGGCGCAACTATGGCTATCCGATCGTCTCAGACGGCGATCATTATGACGGTCGCGACATTCCCGATCACGACACGCGTCCCGAATTCGAAGCGCCGAAAGTGTCGTGGAACCCGGTGATCTCGCCCGGCGGGCTGATCGTCTATTCGGGCAAGATGTTCCCGCAGTGGCAGGGCGACCTGTTCATCGGTGGCCTGTCGTCCAAGGCGCTGGTCCGCGTCGATGTCGACGGCACCAATGCGCGCAAGGGCGACCAATGGGACATGGGCGCGCGCATCCGCGAGGTCGAGCAGGGCCCGGACGGCGCGATCTATGTGCTGGAGGACGGGCGCGGCGATTCGCAGGGCCGCCTGCTGAAGCTGACGCCGCGCTGAGCGCGGCGCCCCGCCCTCAATCGCGCAGCAGGTCGTTGATGCTTGTCTTCGACCGGGTCTGGGCGTCGACGCGCTTGACGATCACCGCGCAATAAAGCGCAGGCTTGCCGTCGCCGCCACCGATCGAACCGGGGACCACCACCGAATAGGGCGGGACATGGCCGCGGAACACTTCGCCGGTCGCGCGGTCGATGATCTTGGTCGACGCGCCGAGATAAACGCCCATCGACAGGACCGCGCCCTCGCCCACGCGCACGCCTTCGGCCACTTCGGCGCGCGCGCCGATGAACGCGCCGTCCTCGATCACCACGGGTCCCGCCTGGAGCGGTTCGAGCACGCCGCCGATCCCCGCCCCGCCCGACAGGTGGACGTTTCGGCCGATCTGCGCACAGCTGCCGACCGTCGCCCAGGTATCGACCATCGTGCCTTCGCCGACATAGGCACCTATATTGACGAAGCTGGGCATCAGCACCGCGCTCTTGGCGATGAACGCGCCGCGGCGCACGATGCTGCCCGGCACGACGCGAAAACCGCCTGCGCGGAAGCGCGCTTCGTCCCAGCCGTCGAACTTGCTCGGCACCTTGTCGAACGCCGGCGCGCCCGCGCTGCCGCCGGGCATGACCCGATTGTCGTTGAGGCGGAAGGACAGCAGAACCGCCTTCTTCAGCCATTGATTGACCCGCCAGCCGCCCGTGCCGTCGGGCTCGGCGACCCGCGCCTCGCCAGCGTCCAGCATCGCCAGCGCGGCGTCGACCGCATCGCGTACTGCGCCGATCGTCGCAAAGCTGAGTTCGGCGCGGTCCTCCCACGCCTGGTCGATCGTGGCGATAAGGTCGGTCATGCGGGTTCCTTCAGGATATCGGCCAGCCATTGGCCGATGTCGGGCGTGACATAGTCGATATGGTCGCGATCAGCATCGGGCGACTGTTCCGAGCCGTTGGCGACCCACACGGTCGTCATGCCGATCGCCTTGGCGGGCTTCAGGTTGCGCGCCATGTCCTCGACGAACAGCGCGCGCTTCGGATCAATGCCATGCGCGTCGACCAGATGGCGATAGGCGGCTTCCTGCGGCTTGGGGCGATAGCCGGTCGCATGGATGTCGCAAATCCCTTCGAAACATTCGGCGAGCCCGCGCCGCGCCAGCACGCGCCGCGCATAGGGCGCATCGCCATTGGTGAAGACCAGCTTGCGCCCCGGCAGCGCGACGATCGTATCGGCAAGTACTGCGTCGGCCTCCAGCGCGTGGAGCTCGATGTCATGGGCATAGTCGAGGAACACATGCGGGTCGACGCCATGGTCGGCCATCAGCCCGGCAAGCGTCATGCCGTGGTCGATGAACCACTGCTTTTGCAGGGCGAAAGCAGTTTCCTTGCTGCAATCGAGCAGCTCCGCGATGAACTGGGTCATCCGTGCGTCGATCTGCGCAAAAATATTCATACTCGCCGGATACAGCGTGTTGTCGAGGTCGAAGATCCAGGTATCGATATGGGCGAGTGCGGGGCGCATGGCTGGCGCGGCTTTAGGGTCAACGATCCCACCCGGCAAGCGCATCCCCCGGCCCCGTGGCAACGTAGTGTTGAAGGCCAAGAACAATCGGTGGGGAGCGTGCGGATATGCGTTGCCGGATAAGAACCGCGTCACCCCTCGGCCTGGGACTGGCCACCACTGCGCTCGCGCTGGCGATCGCGGGATGCAGCGGCGGGGGCGGCGGCGGCGGAATCGGCGCGATCCCCCCGGCACCGGCGCCGGCACCGACACCCAGCCCTACACCGACGCCGAC
>NZ_LSKG01000140.1:0-4626 GCF_001557005.1 Sphingomonas sp. CCH15-F11
CCCCTGATCCACCCCTCCCGCTTGCGGGAGGGGCCGGGGGTGGGCATGACCGCGCGATGACCCACCCCGCCACCGCCTACAAGATCCTGACTGCCGACCAGATGGCCGCACTGCGCGAAGACCGCTTCGACGGCGCGCCGGTCGACCTCGCCGATGGCTATATCCACCTCTCCACCGCCGATCAGGTGACCGAGACGGTGGACCGGCATTTCGCTGGCCAGTCCGACCTCTGGATCGCCGCGGTCGACCTGGCGCCCCTGGGCGACGCCATTCGCTGGGAAGCCTCGCGCGGCGGGGCCCTGTTCCCGCATCTCTACGGCCGCCTGACCATGGCCAGCATCACCGTCCACGCCCCGCTCAGCCGGGATGGCGACGGCACGGTCCAGCTTCCCGGATGAGCCCGGGATTCATCACCAGATAACGTCCGTAGGCACCGCTCATCCTGAGCGCCTGAGTCAGAAAGCGCATGTTGATCGCTGCGCGGCAGGACTCTTCCCGTCACCCCGGGCTTGACCCGGGGTCCCGCTTTCTCGCGCGCCGGATCAGGCAGCGGGACCCCGGCTCAAGGCCGGGGTGACGAGGGAAAGATGGCCGACCTTTGTGAAAGTTTCCGTTCCCGCTCATCCCAAGATGCGACTGAGCGAAGTCGAAGGCGTGTATCGAAGGACGGGGACTCCCATGCGTCTTTCAGAGAAGAGGGTGCGGGGCCTGTCCGCAGGCACAACGAAAACGATCTGCTCGCCAGCCGAGCCGATCGAGACCAAGCCGGAGGTGCGAAATCCTCCCGCTTGACATGCACATCAATTTCCGACATTTCTGTTTTCACAGAAACCGGAGAGGACAGTGTCGTTGTTCGACCATTCCGATGCCAAGGCGTTCATCCTCCATTGGGGGGAGATGGGCGTGCACTGGGGGGTCAACCGCTCGGTCGCCCAGGTCCATGCCCTGCTCTATCTTTCCGCGTCGCCGATCACGGCCGAGGACATCTGCGACACGCTGGGGCTTGCGCGCTCCAACGTTTCGACGGCGCTCAAGGAGCTTCAGAGCTATTCGATCATCCGCCGCGTCCATGTGGAGGGCGATCGTCGCGATCATTTCGTCGCGGAAACCGATCTGTGGGAAATGCTGATGCGGATCAGCAGCGAGCGCAAGCGGCGCGAGATCGATCCGACGATCCAGCTGCTCGCGGAACTCTCGGCCCGGCTCGGGGAGGACAAGACCGCCCCCCCGCACCTGCGCGAACGGGTGATGCGGATGCACGAATTCATCGGCACGCTCTCCGGCTGGTATGATCAAGTCCGCGGCCTGCCGAAGCCGACGCTGATCACGCTGATGAAAATGGGCGCCCGCGTCGCGCGCCTCATTCCCGGCAGCGGCAAACAAAAGGAGTAACCTGACCAGACATGAACCACCCAGTCAAACCCAATGCTTTCGGTAATTACAGAAAATACGGAAGGATCAAACAATGGTGGCGATAACCTATCTGCTCTATCTGCTCATCACGATCGGTCTCACGGTCTGGGTCGCGCGCACGCTGTCGACGAACGGTGAGGTGTTTCTCATTCAATGCTTCGGCCATGATTCCCAATTGGCGAAGTCGACTAATCATCTGCTTGTCGTTGGGTTCTACCTGATCAACATCGGGTTCATCACCCTAACGCTCAGCCTTGGGGACGAGCCAACGAACATCACGTCAGCGATCCGATTTCTCAGCAGCAAGGTGGGCCTTGCGGTTCTGGTCCTCGGCGCGATGCACTTCTTCAACATGGGTGCCATTTCGCATTTCGGGCGCAAGGTTGCGGGTTGGCTCACTGACGGTCGTGATGCGCGAGAACTGGCGTGAGCACGGAACGATCCAGCTACAGCAGCGGTCGCGACCCTTATGTCGCGACCGCTGCCAAATGCTCGATACTGGCAGGACCGATCTTTCTTGTCTGTCTTGCCATGTCGGCCCTGGTCGGACCCGAGCCAGTCACCTTTTCGGCCCTCGAACTCGGCGTAGCGCTGATCGGATCGGTATGGCTTCTGATCATAAGCGCAGCAATCGGCTTTCTGCTGGCGTTCATCCCAATTCTGGCAGGGTGCGCCACCCTGTATAACCTTGGAAAATTGAACTTTGTCTATCAGTTACATCCTGTGTGGTTTCTTGTGGGCGGCACGAGCGGCCTGCTCATCGCTGCTTCGCTCGATTTTTCGCAACCATTCTCGACCGCGCTGGCGCTGACTGGCGCGACTTGTGCAGGCGTGGCACGTACCTACGTCCGCTGGCGATAGAGGCTTAAGGGCGACTCGCCCGGCTGCTTCCGCAAGCGCTCTGTCCTACATGGCAGCGCGCTGCTATCGGTAACCGGTTAGCCTTGTGAACGCGCGCAAGGCGGAATAGGCCGGTTTCGATCCCCGTCTGTCCGACCGACGTTCGAAATGATGGCTCGGCTGCGTTATCGATTGATGTCTTTATCCACTCGACCACGCCCCACAGTGTCAACCTAGTGTCAACTTCCACCCGAAACGAACGCATGACCCACACCCGCGACATCCACATCATCGGCGGCGGCCTCGCCGGGTCGGAGGCGGCTTGGCAGCTCGCCAGCGCGGGGCTCAAGGTCCGGCTGTCGGAAATGCGCGGATCGGGGGAGATGACGCCGGCGCACCAGAGCGACCGGCTCGCCGAACTCGTCTGCTCGAACAGCTTCCGCTCCGACGATGCGGAGCGCAACGCGGTCGGGCTGCTCCATGCTGAAATGCGCGCGCTCGGCTCGCTCATCATGGCGATGGGCGACGCGCACAAGGTGCCCGCCGGCTCGGCGCTCGCGGTCGATCGCGACGGCTTTGCCGATGCGGTGACGGCGGCCCTTGCCCAACATCCCAACATCACGGTGGTGCGCGAACGCGTCGATGCGCTGCCACACGGCCCCGCGATCGTCGCCACCGGCCCGCTCACCGCCCCCGCGCTCGCCGATGCGATCGGTGCTGAAACGGGCAAGGACTCGCTCGCCTTCTTCGACGCGATCGCACCGATCGTCCATTTCGACACGATCGACATGGATACCGCCTGGTTCCAGTCGCGCTGGAACAAGGGCGAGGGGCGCGATTACATCAACTGCCCGATGAACCAGGACCAGTATCGCGCCTTTCACCAGGCGCTGCTCGACGGCGAGAAGACCGAGTTCCGCGAGTGGGAGGATGTCCCCTATTTCGAAGGCTGCATGCCGATCGAGGTGATGGCCGAGCGCGGGCTCGACACGCTGCGCTACGGCCCGATGAAGCCGGTCGGGCTCGACGATCCGCGCACCGGGCGCTGGCCGCACGCCGTCGTCCAGCTGCGCCAGGACAATGCGACCGGCACGCTGTGGAACATGGTCGGTTTTCAGACTAAGCTCAAATATGCCGAACAGGTTCGCATCTTCCGCACCATTCCGGGACTCGAGCAGGCGGAGTTCGCGCGGCTGGGCGGGTTGCACCGCAACACCTTCATCCGCTCGCCCGAACTGCTCGATCCGACGCTGCGGCTGAAATCGCGGCCCAATGTCCGCTTCGCCGGCCAGATCACGGGGTGCGAGGGCTATGTCGAAAGCGCGGCGATCGGCCTGATTGCCGGGCGCTTCGCCGCCGCCGAGCTGAAGGGCGAGGTCTTGACGCCGCCGCCGGTCGAAACCGCGCTGGGCGCGCTGCTCGGCCACATCACCGGCGGCGCGGCGGTTGAAAGCTACCAGCCGATGAACGTCAATTTCGGACTGATGCCGCCGATCACGGTGCGCAGCAAGAAGGCCGATCGCAAGCTGCTCTACACCGCCCGCGCCCGCGACGCGTTCAGCGCCTGGGCCGCCGCCTGATGCTCACTCGCCGTCGGCGTCCGCACCCGTTGCCGGCGGGCATGCGCAGCGCGCCGCCGCCGGCTTGCGCTTGACCGCGGTGGTGGCGAACTCCGCCCGGCTCATCGCGCCGTCGCGGTTGGCGTCGGCCTTCGCAAAGCGTTCGGTCGTCTTGACCGCCCATTCCTCGAAGCTAAGCCGCCCGTCGCCATTGACGTCCAGCCGCGCGAACGCCTTGCGCCGGCTGGCGAGATATTCGGTGCGCGTGATCGCCGCGTCACGGTCCTTGTCATAGCGGTTGAAGCGCCGCTCCTCGCGCGATGCGGCCGGCGCGGCGGGGACGTTGTCGGGCATCGGCGCGACGGGTGCCTCCGCGGCTGCGGGGGCCGGCGGTGGCGGCAGCGCCGGGGTCTGGCTGTTCGCGCCGCTGAAGAACAATAGCCCCCCGCCAATGCCCAGCAGGACGAGCGCGCCAAACCCCGCGATCCAGCGTAGCATTGGCGTCCCCTCTCCCGATCGTGACCGCTTGGCGTCACTCTGGCGCGGCGATCGCGTGGCGGCAATCGGCTTTATCGCCCTGACATGCGATGCCACAACAGCCGCGCGACCCTTCGCGGCGCGCCGTGCGGCACCGGTTGGTCGTGCGGCACCGCCAGGTCCATGCGCGCCCGCAGCGCCAGCGCGCCCAGCCCGCGCAGCGGCACTGGCCAGGGTCGGGCAAACGCCTCGTCCAGCTCGGCGCACGCCAGGGCGGCCGCGCTGGCGCGCTGAGCGGGATCTGTCGTGTGCCGGGACAGGTCGGCAAGCGCCCATC